>NZ_PTQZ01000080.1 GCF_002943415.1 Amnimonas aquatica
GCCTCCCGTCCGCCACCCCATGACATTCGCTCCCGGCTGTCAGTCGCTCCGCGCCGGTTCCGGCCCGCCCCTGCGACACGCCCACGCTCCCATGCCTCGCCTCCCCTGTAAAGTGATGATCTGTAATGCCGGCAAGCGGTTATAATCGACCGATCCGCCCCTGCCCGACCGTTTTCCGGCAGGCTGGCGCAGCCGTCATCGGAGCGTCCCATGGACATCACCACCTACATGCAATCCCTGGGCAGCGAAGCCCGCCAGGCCTCGCGCGTGATCGCGCGCGCCAGCACCCGGGAGAAGAACGCCGCCCTGCAGGCCATCCACGACGCCCTGCAGGCCGACCGCGCCGACATCCTCGCCGCCAACGCGCGCGATGTCGCCGCCGGCGAAGCCGGCGGCCTCGACGCCGCCCTGCTCGACCGCCTGAGCCTCGACGACGCGCGCTTCGACGGCATGCTCGAAGGCCTGCGCCAGGTCATCGCCCTGCCCGACCCGATCGGCGAGATGAGCGACTTCAGCTACCGCCCGAGCGGCATCCAGCTCGGCAAGATGCGCGTGCCGCTGGGCGTCATCGGCATCATCTACGAGTCGCGTCCGAACGTGACCCTGGAGGCGGCGTCGCTGTGCCTGAAGTCGGGCAACGCCACCATCCTGCGCGGCGGCAGCGAAGCGCTGCAGAGCAACCAGGCCATCGCCGCCGGCATCCGCAAGGGCCTGCTCGCCGCCGGCCTGCCCGCCGCCGTGGTGCAGGTGCTGGAGACCGCCGACCGCGCCGCCGTGGGCCAGCTCATCACCATGCCGGAATATGTCGATGTCATCGTGCCGCGCGGCGGCAAGGGCCTGATCGAGCGCATCTCGCGCGAAGCCCGGGTGCCGGTGATCAAGCACCTGGACGGCAACTGCCACGTCTTCCTCGACAGCGAGGCCGACACCGCCAAGGCCGAACGCATCGCCATCAACGCCAAGACGCACCGCTACGGCGTCTGCAACGCCATGGAAACGCTGCTGGTNGCGCGCGCGCGCTGCTTGGCGATGACGTGCTGACGGCGACCGAAGAGGACTGGTACACCGAGTACCTGGCCCCCGTGCTGGCGATCAAGGTCGTCGACGGCCTCGACGAGGCCATCGCGCACATCAACCAGTACGGCTCGCACCACACCGACGCCATCGTCACCGAGAACTACACCAAGGCCCGCCGCTTCCTCGCCGAGGTCGACTCCAGCTCGGTCATGGTGAACGCCTCCACGCGCTTCGCCGACGGCTTCGAGTACGGCCTGGGCGCCGAGATCGGCATTTCCACCGACAAGATCCACGCCCGCGGCCCGGTCGGCCTGGAAGGCCTGACCTCGCAGAAGTGGATCGTGCTCGGCGACGGGCAGATCCGCCAGTGACCCTCCGCCGCGGTCGCCACGCGTCCCGGGCCGGTGGTCCGGGGATGCGCGCGGCGGCCGCCCGGCCCGGCGCCATGACGGCGGACCGGGCCGGACGGAGCCGGACATGACCGGCCTCACCCTGCTTTTCGGCGGCTCCTTCGACCCGGTCCACCGGGGCCACGTGGAAACCGCGCGCGCCTCCCAGCACCTGACCGGCGCCTGCCAGATCATCTGGCTGCCCACCCCGCGCTCGCCGTTGAAAGCCCGCACCGGCGCCACGCCGGAGCAGCGCGCCGAGCTGCTCCGGCTGGCACTGGCCGATGCCGGCGAGCCGTCCTGGCTGCTCGACACCGAGGAGCTGCGGCTGCCACCACCGACCTACAGCATAGACACCCTTCGGCGCTGGCGCGCGCGCCTCGGCGCCGACCGGCCGCTGGCCTTCCTGATGGGCCGCGACAGCCTGGCCGGTCTCGCCGCCTGGCGCGACTGGCGGCGCCTGTGCGAATACGCGCACCTGGTCGTGGCGAGCCGGCCGGGGCACGATGCCGCGCTACCGACAGAGATCGAAAACTGGGCAGAAAACCGGCGGATTTCACGGGCCGAGCTGCTACAATCGCGCCCCTTCGGCAGCCTGCTGCTGCTCGACACCCCGCCCTGGCCTGTCTCCAGCACCGACCTGCGCGCCGCGCTGGCGGACGGACGGCAGACCTCGGACTGGCTAGCACCAGCCGTACGGGACTATATTGACCATCATGGCCTGTACCTTGAACAGGGCCATGACCAGGAGAGCCACGCAAGCCCATGACCGCCCTCGATGCCGACACGCAGCGTCTGCAGGACACTGCCCTCAACGCACTGGCCGACCTCAAGGCCCAGCATGTCACCATTCTCGATGTACGCCCCCTGACCAGCATGGCCGATGTCATGATCATCGCCAGCGGCACCTCCACGCGCCACGTCAGGGCCCTGGCCGACGAGGTCCAGGAGAAAGCCAAGGCCGCCGGTTTCCGCCCGGTCGGCGTCGAAGGCGAACGTGAAGGCGAGTGGGTGCTGATCGACCTGGCCGGCGTCATCGTGCATGTCATGCTGCCCGCCACCCGCGTCTTCTACGACCTGGAACGCCTGTGGACCGTGCAGGGTGCCGCCACGCCGGCCGGCGCCTCGCACTGACCCCCCGCCTCCGGACCGCGTCGTGAAGATCCGCCTGCTGGCCGTCGGCACCCGCATGCCCGACTGGGTGACCAGCGGCTACGACGACTACGCCAAGCGCCTCACCGATGATGTCCGCCTGGAGCTGGTCGAGATTCCCGCCGGCAAGCGCGGCAAGAACGCCGATGTCGTCCGCCTGACCGAAAAGGAGGGCGAGGCCCAGCTCGCCGCCATCCATCCGCAGGACTTCGTGGTGGCGCTGGAGGTCGGCGGCAAGGCGCTGAGCACCGAAGATTTGTCGCAAAACCTCGGGCGCTGGCTGCAGGAAGGTCGTAATATCAGCCTGCTTGTCGGCGGCCCGGAAGGCCTCGCCCCCGCAGCACGGGCGCGTGCCGACATGCAGTGGTCGCTGTCGCGCCTGACCCTGCCGCATCCGATGGTGCGCGTGCTCCTGGCGGAACAGATCTATCGCGCCTGGACCCTGCTCAAGGGCCATCCCTACCATCGCTGAGTCTTGCCACCGCTGAGCCATGAACCAGAAGAACATGCCGAAGGGCAGCCGCAGGCCGGAACGGCTGATGCTCAAGGACCAGCAGCAGGAGACCGTGCTGTTCCGCAACCGCGCGGCCTTCGCCGGCGGTTTCGTGCTGTTCGCCTTCGGCATCCTGCTCATGCGCTACGGCTGGCTGCAGCTCATGCAGCACGAGACCTACGCCACGCTGTCGGAAAACAACCGCATCCACCTGGAGGCCATTTCGCCGCCGCGCGGGTTCATCTACGACCGCAACGGCGTGCTGCTGGCCGACAACCGGCCGGTGTTCGCGCTGGTGGTGAACCGCCAGCAGGCCGGCAACCTCGATGAGGTCATCGAGCGCCTGACGCCGGTGCTCAGCCTGTCTCCGGAGGAGATCAGCCGCTTCCGCAACCGCCTGCGCGTGGCCCGCCGCTACGAGCCCGTGCCCATCCGCACGCGCCTCAGCGAGGAGGACCTGGCCAGCTTCTCGGAAGTGCGCTACCAGTTTCCCGGCGTCACCGCCGAGGTCGAGATCTCGCGCTACTACCCGCAGGGCGAGCTCTTCGCGCACGTACTGGGCTATGTCTCGCGCATTTCCGAAGAGGAACAGAAGACCCTCGACCCGACGGCCTATGCCGGCACGCACCTGATCGGCAAGCTCGGCATCGAGAAATTCTACGAGTCGGCGCTGCACGGCAAGGTCGGCTACCAGCACGTCGAGACCAACGCCTACGGCCGCCAGATCCGCGTGCTCAAGCGCACGCCGCCGCAGCGCGGCACCGACCTGACCCTGCACCTGGACATCAAGCTGCAGCAGATCGCCCACGAGCAGCTCGCCGGCCGCCGCGGCGCGGTGGTGGCCATCGACCCCGCCACCGGCGGCGTGCTGGCCTTCGTCAGCAACCCGGGCTTCGATCCAAACCTGTTCGTCGGCGGCATTCCCGGTCCGCTGTACCGCGGCCTGCGCGACCACGAGGACCGCCCGCTGTACAACCGCGCCCTGCAGGGTATCTACCCGCCGGGCTCGACCATCAAGCCCTTCGCCGGCCTCGGCGGCATCCACTACGGCCTGGTGGACTGGGACTACAAGATCTCCGACCCCGGCTACTTCATGCTGCCCGGCGTCAATCACCGCTTCCGCGACTGGAAGAAGCAGGGTCACGGCATCGTCGACCTGTACCGGGCCATCGAGATCTCCTGCGACACCTACTTCTACCAGATGTCCGACCGCATGGGCGTGGACCGCTTCCACGACTGGATGAAGGAATTCGGCTTCGGCGAAAAGACCGGCATCGACCTGGTCAACGAGAAGACCGGCACGCTGCCGTCGGTGGCCTGGAAACGCAAGCGCCTGCGCGCACCCTGGTACCGCGGCGAAATGATGTCGGTGGGCATCGGCCAGGGTTATTTCACCGCCACCCCGCTGCAGGTGGCGCTGGCCACCGCCATCGTCGCCAACAACGGCCTGAAGGTGAAGCCGCAGCTGCTGCGTTCCAGCCACGGCCCCAACCCCGTGCAGCCGGAGCCGGCGGCGAAGGAGCACATCGCCTTCAACGGCCAGCCCGAGGACTGGGACAGGATGCACGAGGCCATGCGCCGCGTGGTCCATGGCGCCGGCACCGCCGGCGGCATCCGCCGCGGCCTGGTCGGCTACGACATCGCCGGCAAGACCGGTACCGCCCAGGTCAAGAGCATCAAGCAGAACGAGAAGTACGACGAGTCCCGCCTCGATCCGCGCCACTGGGACCACGCCTGGTTCATGGGCTTCGCGCCGGTGATGAACCCGAAGATCGCGGTAGCCGTGCTGATCGAGAACGGCCGCCACGGCAGCACGGCGGCGGCGCCGATCGCGCGCGCGCTGTTCGACTACGAAATCAACGGCATCGTGGCGCCGCCGCCGGCGCTGACCGAGCCCGCATCCGGAGGCGGTGAATGAAAGACACGCAGAGCCGCTTCCTGCGCCAGTCGGCACAGAGCGGTGCCGAATTCGAGAAGCGCACCGACCTCTGGGGCATTCTCCGGCTCGACCCGACGCTGGCCACGCTGCTGGCCACTGCCACCGGCATCGGCCTGCTGGCGCTCTACAGCGCCAGCGGTGCCGACACCGCCATGACCATGAAGCAGGCCAGCAGCTTCATGATCGGCTTCGTGGTCATGATGGTGTTCGCGCGCATTCCGCCCAGCACCTATGCCTACATCTCGCCATGGTTCTACGGCGGCGGCGTCATCCTGCTGGTCGGCGTCGCGCTGTTCGGCGAGATCCGCATGGGCGCCCAGCGCTGGATCACCATTCCCGGCGTCACCAGCGTGCAGCCGTCCGAGTTCCTCAAGCTCGCCATGCCCATGATGCTGGCCTGGTACCTGTCCATGCGTCCGCTGCCGCTGCGCGCCATGGACATCGTGATCTGCTTCGGCCTGATCCTGATCCCGGCCGGGCTGATCGCCGAACAGCCCGACCTGGGCACGGCCATCCTGGTGTTCGCCAGCGGCTTCTTCGTGCTCTTCCTCGCCGGCCTGCCGTGGAAGCTCATGGGCGGCCTGGCCGCCATCTTCGCCGCCGTGGCGCCGTTCGCCTGGCACATGCTGCACGACTACCAGCAGCGCCGCATCCTGACCCTGTTCGACCCCGAGTCCGACCCGCTCGGCAACGGCTGGAACATCATCCAGTCGAAGACCGCCATCGGCTCCGGCGGACTGTTCGGCAAGGGCTGGCTGGACGGCTCGCAGTCGCACCTGCACTTCCTGCCGGAAGGCCACACCGACTTCATTATCGCGGCCTATTCCGAGGAGTTCGGCTACATCGGCGTGATCGTGCTGATCGCGCTCTACCTGGCCATCCTCGGTCGCGCCTTCCAGATCGCCACGCAGGCGCAGACTTCCTACGGCCGCCTGCTGGCCGGCGCCATCACGCTGTCGTTCTTCGTCTATGTCTTTGTCAACGCGGGCATGGTCAGCGGCATTCTTCCCGTGGTGGGCGTGCCCCTGCCCTTCATCAGCTACGGGGGCACGGCCATCATCACCCTGATGTCGGGCTTCGGCGTCCTGATGTCCATCCAGGCCCATCGCAAGCTGATGGGCTGACAACACACTCGGAGGATTGCATGAAGACACTGAAGCACTGGCGCAACGGGCTGATGGCCCTGGCCCTGCTGGGCGGCACGGCGCAGGCCGGCGACTTCTCGCGCTACGAGGAGCTGAACGCCATGATCGAGCAGCTGGAGGCCGAGAAGGTCTATGCCCCCGGCGAACTGGCAGCGCTGTTCGACGGCGTGTCGCGCCAGGACAAGATCCTCGAGCTGATCGCGCGCCCGGCGGAAAAGACCCGCGAGTGGAAGGACTACCGGCCCATCTTCATGACCCGCAACCGGGTCGAGAAGGGCGTCGCGTTCTACGACCAGTACCGTGATGTCTTCACCCGCGCCGAGCAGGCGCATGGCGTGCCGGCCGGCATCATCCTCGCCATCCTCGGCGTCGAGACCACCTACGGCGGCAACAAGGGCAGCTACCGCGTGATCGAGGCGCTGGCGACGCTGGGCTTCGACTACCCGCCGCGCGCGCCCTTTTTCCGCCGCGAGCTGCGCGAGTTCCTCGTGCTCACCAAGCAGAACGGCATGAACCCGCTGGATATCCGCGGCTCCTACGCCGGCGCCATGGGCTTCCCGCAGTTCATGCCGTCGAGCTGGCGCCGCCTGGCCGTGGACTTCGACGGCGACAACCGCATCGACCTGATCAACAACCCGGTCGATGCCATCGGCTCGATCGCCAACTACCTGAAAGCCAACGGCTGGCGCAAGGGCGAGCCGGCGACCGTGCGTGCGCGCATCCGCGGCCTGGACTACGACCGCGCAGCCAGCACCGAGCTGAAGACCGTCAGCACGCTTGGCGCCCTGGCCAAGCAGGGCCTGACGCCGCGCGAGCCGGTGCCCGGCCTGACCGACGCCACGCCGGCCTCGGCCCTGCGCCTGCAGGGGACGGACGGTGGTGAATACTGGATAGGCCTCAACAACTTCTACGTCATCACCACCTACAACCGCAGTATTCTCTACGCCATGGCCGTGCACCAGCTGGCCGGAGAGCTCGAGGCCGCGCTGCGCGAGCGTGACAGCGCCGCGGCACAGCCCGCTGCGGGAGCCAGCCTCCTGCCCTGACCTGCAGGAGGTGCGTAAATGACCCTGAGGCATATCCTGCGGGCGACGCTGCTGCCCGCGGCGCTGGCACTGCTGGCGGCCTGCGCCGCGCAGCCGCCGGCCCCGCCACCCC
>NZ_PTQZ01000081.1 GCF_002943415.1 Amnimonas aquatica
GCAGGCGCAGGCCGGCATGGGCCGGGGCCGGCAGCTGGAACCAGGCCGTCAGGCCGGGTGGCGCCGTGTCGAGTTCCTCCTTGTGCAGGAAGTCCATGGCGCCGTCGTCGTGCAGCAGGCGCATGCGTGTCAGGTAGTTGGTGATGACGCGCAGGCGCGTGGTGCCGCCCAGATCATCCGACCAGCCGGCCGGCTCGTTGCCGTACATGTCGGCCAGGAAGCGGCCGGCCTCCGGTCCGCGCAGGGCGGACTCGACCTCGCGGGCGCAGGCGGTGGCGGTGTCCAGGTCCCACTGCGGCGGCAGGCCGGCATGGGTCAGCACGGGCAGGTCGTCGCGGTGCGCGGGATCGTCCTGCATCAGCCCGCGCGGCAGTGTCAGCAGCAGCGGTCGCTGCTGCAGCCAGTCCATCAGCGCGTCGCGGTCGTCGGCGAGCAGGACGGGCTCGGTGCCATCCTTGCCCTTGACCCGGGCATGGCCGTGACGGGCGGCGATCAAGTGCAGATCGTGGTTGCCGAGCACGCTCTCCGCCGCCTCGCCGAGGCCGCGGATCAGGCGCAGCGTGCCCAGCGAGTCGGGGCCGCGCGCCACCAGGTCGCCGGCGAAGAACAGCCGGTCCGCGGCGGGATCGAAGGCGATGCGTTCGAGCAGGTCCTCCAGGGCGGCACGGCAGCCCTGCACATCACCGATGGCATAGTGTGCCATGACGTCGCGCCGGGGTCAGTTGAGCACGCGCGGCATGGCCAGCGTGAAGGCGGGAATGGGGGACTCGAAGCGTTCGCCGATCTCGTCGATCATGCCGTAGGAGCCGTGCATGCTGCCCACCGGCGTCTCCAGCACGGTGCCGCTGGTGTATTCGAAGAACTCGCCCGGCGCCAGTGTCGGCTGTTCGCCGATCACGCCGTCGCCGCGCACTTCCTGCACGCGCGCTTCGGCGTCGGTGATGATCCAGTGCCGGGTCAGCAGACGCGCGGTGCGCCGGCCTTCGTTGCTGATGCGGATGTGGTAGGCGAAGACAAAACGCTTCTCGCCGGGGTTGGACGGCTCCGGCAGGTATTCGCTGCGCACGCGTACGCTGATGCCGTGCTCGTCGACGGCATGGACGTGCTGGCTCATGGCGACGCCTCCACAAGGGCATTGGTGATGTTCACGTAGTCTGCCACGGACAGGGTTTCCGGGCGACTGCCGGCATCCACCCCGGCGGCCTCGATGACTTCGCCGGGCCAGCGCTTCAGCGCGTTGCGCAGGGTCTTGCGGCGCATGGTGAAGGCGGTGGTGACCACCTCGGCCAGCAGCTTCTCGTCCCGGCAGGGCCAGGGCAGCTCGGCATGCGGCGTCAGCCTGACGATGGCGGAAGTCACTTTCGGTGGCGGGCTGAAGGCCTCGGGCGGCACGTCGAACAGCCACTCCGGCTGGCAGCGGTACTGCGTCATCACCGTCAGGCGGCCGTAATCGCCGCTGCCCGGTTCGGCGCAGAGGCGGTCGATCACTTCCTTCTGCAGCATGAAGTGCATGTCGCGGATCAGCCCGCTGTGCGAGAGCAGGTGGAAGATCAGCGGCGTGGAAATGTTGTAGGGCAGGTTGCCGATCACGCGCAGACCGCCGGCCCCGTGGCCGGCCGCCGCGCCCTCGTTCCCGGCGGTCTGTGTCGCAGCCGCGGGCGTGGCCAGCCGGCTGAAGTCGAACTGCAGCGCGTCGCCTTCATGGATGAGCAGTTCGCCCAGTCCGGCCAGTGTCTGCGGCAGGCGGGCGGCGAGGTCGCGGTCCAGCTCCACCACCTGCAGGCGGCCGAGGGCCGGCAGCAGCTCCTTGGTGAGGGCGCCGAGGCCGGGGCCGATCTCGACCACGTTCTGGCCGGGGCTGGGCTGGAACGATGCCACGATCTGGCGGATCACGCGGTCGTCGCTGAGGAAGTTCTGGCCGAAGCGCTTGCGCGCGTGGTGGCCGTCGACTACGCGCGAGGACGCGCGGCCGGCCGCGGGGCGGCGGGGCTGGCTCATGACGAGGCTCCTGTTCGTGTCTGCATCCCGGCCGGGCGGGCGGCGATCATCGCCAGCGCCTCGTCGATGGCGGCGCGCAGGCTGCCATCCTCGGCCCGGCCGGTGCCGGCCAGTGCCAGCGCGGTGCCGTGGTCGACCGAGGTGCGGATGACGGGCAGACCGAGGGTGATGTTGACGGCATTGCCGAAGCCGGCGTGCTTGAGCACCGGCAGGCCCTGGTCGTGGTACATGGCGAGCACGGCATCGGCGCCGGCGAGCAGGCGCGGCGTGAACAGCGTGTCGGCCGGCAGCGGGCCTTCTAGGTCCATGCCGCGTGCGCGCAGGGCATCCAGCGTCGGCGCGATGACGTCAATCTCCTCGCGGCCGAGGTGGCCGTCCTCGCCCGCGTGCGGGTTCAGGCCGGTGACCAGGATGCGCGGCCGGGCGATGCCGAACTTATCGCGCAGGTCGTCATGCAGGATATCCAGCACCTGGGTCAGGCGTTCCGGGGTGATGGCGTCCGCCACCTCGCGCAGCGGCAGGTGGGTGGTGGCCAGCGCCACGCGCAGGCCGGGGCAGGCCAGCATCATGACCACGCGCGGCACGCCGCAGCGCTCCTGCAGGAACTCGGTGTGGCCGCTGAAGGGCACGCCGGCGTCGTTGATCACCGATTTCTGCACCGGCGCGGTGACCATGGCATCGTAACGGCCGGCCAGGCAGCCGTCGCAGGCCTCGGCCAGGGTCGCCAGCACGGCGGCCGCGTTGCGCACATCCAGCCGGCCGGGCTGCTCCTCGGCGGCCAGCGGCACGGCGGCCACGCGCAGCGTGCCGGGCTGGTGGCGCGCCGGTGCCTGCGCGGGATCGAAAGGCAGCAGGCGCAGGGGCAGGCGCAGACGTTGCGCGGCGCGCGCGAGCAGGGCAGGATCAGTGACGGCGACCAGTTCGGCGGGCCAGTCGGATTGCGCGATGCGCACCAGCAGGTCGGGGCCGATGCCGGCAGGCTCGCCGGGCGTCAGCGCCAGGCGTGGCAGGAGGGGAGGTGTCACGGGAAGGGTCACATCCTGGGCGTCGGTCATCCACTCCATTGTGCCATAGCCAACCTGAGAGGGGAGTGGATGCCGACGTCGGACGCGCTGCAGGCGGTCCGCCGCAAAGGACCGGGTTGCAGGTGCCCGGGGGTCCGGTTGACGCTGCCGGGCACAGTTGGCATTGTCGGTGCGAGCCTCGTGCGGGCCAAGTAAAAATCCCGTAAAAACTTCCGGGCATGCCCCGCGAACCTGTCAGGAGTCCTGTCATCCGACTCACGTGGCCTGTCCTGCGGCCTTATCTGCTGGCGGTCAGCATCCTCTCGGTGGCGANCCGGACGCGGTCCGGCGGTGCTGGCCTCGGTGCTGGGCAGCCTGGCCTACGGCGTGCTCTACGTGCCCTGGGGCTTCCTCAATGCCGCCGAGTCCGGGCAGTACCTGCTCACCTTCGTCATCACCATGGCGCTCAGCCTGTTCATCAGCCACCTCGCCACCAGCTGGCGCGACCAGGCGCTGGAGTCGGCCGAGCGCGCGCGCGAGCTCGACCGTCTGTACCGCTACACCCGCGAGCTGGAGACCGAGCGCCTGCGCAATTCGGTGCTCAGCGCGCTGTCGCATGACCTGCGCACGCCGCTGGCCGGGCTGGTCGGAGCTTCCTCTTCGCTGCTGTCCGACGAGCTGCTGCTTGCTCCGGAGGCGCGCCGCGAGCTGGCCGGGCTGATCTACGAGGAGTCGCGGCGCATGCAGACCCTGGTCGAGAACCTGCTGGAAATGGCGCGCCTGGAGTCGGGGCCGGTGCAGCTGCAGCAGGACTGGCAGGCGCTGGAGGAGATCGTCGGTGCCGTGCTCGCGGTCTGGCGCGGCAAGCTGGCGCCGCGCGAGATCCGTGTCGTGCTGCCGGCCGATCTGCCGCTGCTGCGCTTCGATCCGCGCCTGATCGAGCGCGTGCTGGCCAATCTGCTGGAGAACATCGGCAAGTACACGCCGCCGGAGACGCGCATCGACATCAGCGCGCGGGTCGATGACGCCACCGTGGCGCTGACCATCGCCGACGACGGTCCCGGCTTCGCCGAGGATCCGGATCTGCTGTTCCAGAAGTTCTATCGCGGCGACAGTGCCGGCCCGGCGCCTGGCGCCGGGCTCGGACTGGCCATCTGCCGCTCCATCCTCGAGGCCCATGGCGGCAGCATACGCGCCACGCCCCGGGTGCCGCGCGGGGCCTGTTTCACGCTGGCGCTGCCGCGCTGCGCCGAGCCGGCGGGCGAGCTGTTCGAGCTGCCGGCCGAGGAGAGAGAGACGTGAGTGTCGATATCCTGGTGGTCGAGGACGAGCCCGGCCTGTCGCGCATGCTGGCCACCACGCTGAGCGCGCAGGGCTATACCGTGACCACCGCCATGCGCGCCGACGAGGCGCTGGCGCGGGTGGCGGTGGATGACCCGGCGCTGATCCTGCTCGACCTCGGCCTGCCGGACCGTGACGGCCTGAGCCTGCTGCCGCAGCTCAAGGCGCGTTGCCAGGCCCAGGTCATCATCGTGTCGGCGCGCGCGCAGGAGAGCGAGAAGATCGCGGCGCTGGATGCCGGCGCCGAGGACTATCTGACCAAGCCGTTCAGTGTCGCCGAACTGCTGGCACGCCTGCGGGTGGCGAAACGCCGCCGGCAGGAGGCCGAACCGGTGAGCCAGCGCTATCGTGTCGGCGAGCTGGAGATCGATCTGGAGCAGCGTCTGGTGGTGCTGGCGGGCGAGGCGGTGAAGCTGACGCCGAAGGAGTTCCAGTTGCTGGCCATCCTGGCGCAGTCTGGCGGGCGCGTGGTCACGCACGCGCAGCTGCTGCAGGCGATCTGGGGGCGGCACCACAGCGACGACACGCACTACCTGCGCATCTATCTGCGGCAGCTGCGGCAGAAGCTGGAGCGCGACCCGGGCGAGCCGCGCTATCTGCTGACCGAGCCGGGCGTGGGCTACCGGCTGGCGGCGGAGTGACGCGGAGGGCCAGAGGTGAACGGCCCGCCCTTGTCGGCGGGCCGTGTGCGGGACTCAGCGCTGGCCGCGGAAATCCACGTAGGCTTCCGCGCGCAGTTCGCGCAGCCAGGCACCCAGCTCCTCGTCGTAGGAGCGGGCATAGAGGATCGAGCGTGCGCGGTCACGCAGGATGCTGTCGCGCATTTCCTGCTTGCGCTCGCCGTCGACACGCAGGATGTGCCAGCCGAAGCTGCTCTGGAACGGTTCGCTGATCTCGCCTATGGCGGTCTGGCCGATCATGCGGTCGAACTCCGGCACCATGTCGCCGGGCGAGACCCAGCCCAGGTCGCCGCCCTTCACTGCCGAGCCCGGATCCTGCGACTTGAGGCGCGCCAGCTCGTCGAAGTCGGCGCCATCCTTGAGCTGCTGGTGGATCACGGTCATGGCCTGGCGGATGTCCTCGCTGGACTGCAGGTCGTTCGGACGCATGAGGATGTGGCGGACTTCGCGCTGGGTGACCACGGTGGTGGGCGCGGGCGGCGGTGGCGGCAGCAGGGTGTCGGCCTGGGCCAGCTCGCGGCGGTCCTGCAGCCAGAGCAGGTGCCAGCCGCGCGGCGAGCGGATCAGCTCCGGCGGCTGGCCGGCGACCAGGCGCTTGAGCGGCTGCAGCAGCAGGTCGGGCAGCTGGGCTTCGGCGCGCCAGCCCAGGGGCTCGATGGCGGCGTCCGAACCCTGGCCCTTGAGGTTCTCGATGGCTTCTTCCGGCGACTGGCCGCCACGCTGGGCGAGCAGCAGCTTCTGCGCGACCTCGGCCAGCCGGGCCTGCTGCTTGATCGGCGTGCTGTCCTCGACCGGCACCAGGATCTGGGTCACCAGGTACTGCTGCTCGGGCGGCTTCGGTGCCGCCGCCGGCTTGGCCGGCTCCTGCTTCAGCTGCGCGTCGAGCTGGCGGTTGAGCTCGTCGCCGGCCGGGGTGGACAGGAACTGCGTGATGTCGGCATCGGTGATGCGGATGCGTTCGCCCATGCGGCGCTGGCGCAGGCGCTCGATCACCTGCTCGCGCTGCACGGTGGCGCGCACGGTGGCGAAGCTGGTGCCGGGCGTGCTGTCGAGGCGGGCGCGGAAGGCGTCCAGCGTCATGCCGTTTTCGCGCGCCATGGCGGCCAGCGCCATGTTGGTGGCGTTGTCGTCCGGACGGATGCCGTTGCGGTCGGCCAGCTGCAGCTGCAGGGCCTCGAGGATGAGCTGCTCGCGCGCCTGGGCGCGGAGCTGCTGGTCATTGGGGACGGGAGCCTTGCGCTGCTCGAGCTGGAAGCGCAGGTCGGCGACGCGCGCATCCACTTCGGAGTTGAGTACCACGCCATCGTTGACGATGACCGATATCTGGTCCACCGGCTGCGGCGCGGCCTGCGTGGCCGCGGTCGCGAAGAGCATGGGCAGGAGCAGCAGGGCTGGCAGATGACGCCGCATCAGAAACCTTCCTTCTTGTGCTGGAGTTGGGTGTAGCCGAACACGTTCTTCTCGAACAGCGAGCCGACGCCGCTGCTCAGGCCGGTCAGGCCCTTGAGCGTGATCTCCACGAAAATGGCATCGCGCTTGCGGTCGGCGCTGTTGCTGGTGAGCGCGGCATCGGCGAGGAAGCTGCGCTTGAACAGGCTGACCTGCCAGCAGCAGGACTCGTAGGAAATGCCGAACAGGGCTTCCTGCGATTCCTTTTCCTTGATGTCGTAGTTCCACAGGCCGAGCACCTTCCAGTTCGTGCCCAGCGGTTGAACGAAGGACAGCTGGGTCTGGCTGACAGCCTTCTGGCCGATGGTCGGGTCGTCGCGGCGATAGCGGTAGCCGGCGTTGTAGAGACGCTGGCGGTCCTGAGGCAGCACGCTGACGGCGGCGCTGTACTGCGACAGGCGGCCGCCCTCCGGGTCCATCAGCAGGTCGGCGAAGAGGGTGACCTCCTCGTTGGCGCGCAGCGTGACGTTGCCGGCGAAGCTCGAAGTCGCCGACGTCGCGGGCGGCGGCGTGGCGGTGCAGGGGGCGACGCAGGTCGGCGGCGCGCAGGGCGAGATCGTGGTGCAGGTCACCGGCAGGCGCACGTCGCGGTCGCGGAAGTAGGTGATCTGGCCCAGCGAGGCCTGCAGGTGCTCGAAGCCTTCCTCGTTCATCCAGCGCGAGGTGACGCCGACGGCGAGCTGGTTGGCGTCGTCGATGCGGTCGCCGCCGGAGAAGCGGCTGTCGCGGAACAGCTGTTCGTAGCTGAACGTGGTGTTGGCCGAGTCGAAGTTGGGCAGGTC
>NZ_PTQZ01000082.1 GCF_002943415.1 Amnimonas aquatica
CTAATGAGTCTTATTTATATTTGAATGTCGGGTGACTGGTGCGCATTTTGCTTGTCATCCCGACAGGGCCTGCCGGATCCATGGTGGTGCACGCAATGGGGGCGAATTGTGGTCTGTCGTCACGAATTCGTCGCCATTCCTGTGCATGCTGGCGGCCTTGCAGATGACAGACGCAGTTGTTGGCCACATCCAGGATGCCGGAGCCATGCGAACCAAGGTCAAGATCAGGACTGCCCCCGGGCTCCTGCTGTCTCTGATGAGCCTGCTCGGCAAATCAGGGCTGGCGACGCCGTGGGATATCATCTATGTCGTGCCCGGCAGGCACCGGGACCGCCGGCTGATCGCCGCGAAGATGAAGCGCATCGAGCAGATCGAGCGGCGGGGGCTGCTGCTGTTCATGATCACCTACGTGCTGCTGCTGTTCAGGCACGGCTACCGCAACCATCCCTACGAGGTCGAGGCCAGGGTAGCCGGAGAGGACGACGCGCTCCGCATCTACTGATGCCGCCCCGGCCTGCCCCGGTGGCATGGCGGTGGTTCAGTCCGCCATGCCGCCCAGGCACAGGTACTGCATCTCCAGGTATTCATCCAGCCCGTAGCGCGAGCCCTCGCGGCCGAGGCCGGATTCCTTGACGCCGCCGAAGGGCGCGATCTCGTTGGAGATGATGCCCTCGTTGATGCCCACCATGCCGTATTCGAGCTGCTCGGCAACCCGCCAGACCCGCTTCAGGTCGCGGCCGTAGAGGTAGGCGGCGAGGCCGGCACGGGTATCGTTGGCGAGTCGCACGGCCTCGGCGTCGTCGCGGAAGCGCAGCAGCGGGGCGACCGGGCCGAAGCTCTCCTCGCGCGCGATCGGCATGTCGTTGCCGACATCGGCCAGCACCGTCGGCGTGTAGAAGTTGCCGCCCAGCTCGTGGCGGCTGCCGCCGGTGAGCACGCGCGCGCCGGCTTCCACCGAGGCGGTGACCAGGCGCTCGACCTTGTCCACCGCGGCGGCATTGATCAGCGGACCGATCTGCACGCCATCGCCGAGGCCGTCGGCGACTTTCAGCGCCCGCACGGCGGCGGTCAGCTTCGCCGCGAAGGCATCGTAGACACCGTCCTGGACCAGGAAGCGGTTGGCGCAGACGCAGGTCTGGCCGGCGTTGCGGTACTTGGAGGCGAGGGCGCCGGTCACCGCGGCATCGAGGTCGGCGTCATCGAGCACGATGAACGGCGCGTTGCCGCCCAGCTCCAGCGACAGCCGCTTCACCGTGTCGGCGCACTGCGCCATCAGCCGCTTGCCGACGCCGGTGGAACCGGTGAAGGAGAGCTTGCGCACCACCGGGCTGGCGGTCAGCGCGGCGCCGACCTCGGCCGGCCGCGCCGTGGTCACGATATTGATGACCCCGGGCGGCAGCCCGGCCTCTTCGGCCAGCGCCGCCAGCGCCAGCGCGCAGAACGGCGTCGCCTCGGCCGGCTTGACCACCGCCGTGCAGCCGGCGGCCAGCGCCGGAGCCACCTTGCGCGTGATCATGGCGATGGGGAAGTTCCATGGCGTGATCGCCGCCACCACGCCCACCGGCTGGCGCAGCACGATGATGCGGCGGTCGCCGGCCGGCCCCGGCATGACATCGCCGTAGGCGCGCTTGCCTTCCTCGGCGAACCACTCGATGAACGAGGCGCCGTAGGCCACTTCGCCACGGGCCTCGGCCAGCGGCTTGCCCTGCTCGGCGGTCATCAGCCGTGCCAGATCCTCCTGGTGCGCCATGACCCGGTCGAACCAGCGCCGCAGCAGGCGTGCGCGCTCCTTCGCGGGCAGCGCGCGCCAGGCCGGCAAGGCCGCCTCGGCGGCGGCGATGGCAGCGTGCGTTTCTTCTGCGCCCATGTCCGGCACTTCACCCACCGGCTCGCCGCTGGCCGGGTTGAGGATGGTATGGCGGCGACCGTCGGCGGCATTGCTCCAGCGGCCGGCGATATAGGCCTGCTGGCGCAGCAGCGGGTTGTCCAGGGGCATGGCGGTTCTCCGTGTTCGTTTTCGTGGCGCCGCCCGCACGACGGGCGGGCCCGGTGACCGGGCCGGCGGCCGGCGGACAGGCGCGGTCGTGTCTCAGGGCACCAGCAGCTTTTCCAGCGCGGCGCGTGTGTTGTCGGGAATGGCTACCGGGCGGCCGCTGGCGCGGTCGACGTAGACATGCACGAAATGCCCGGCGGCGGCCGGCGTGTCATCGTCGTTGCGGAACAGGCCGACTTCGTAGCGCACGCTGCGGTTGCCGAGCTGGGTCACGCGGATCCCGGCGTGGACGGTGTCGGGAAAGGCGATGGGCGCGAAATACTGGCACTGGGTCTCGACCACGAAGCCGACCACCTCGCCGCCATGGATGTCGAGCACGCCGGCATCGATCAGGTAGCGGTTCACGGCGGTGTCGAAATAGCTGTAGTAGTTCACGTTGTTGACGTGACCGTAGATGTCGTTGTCCATCCAGCGCGTCGGGATGGCGAGGAAGTGCCGGTAATCGGCACGGGTCTGCAGCTTGCGGTCGGCAGCGGTGCTCATGCGGTGTCCTGTCGGGTGGGGCGCAGTCCCGGCGCCGGCCGGGTCTGCTGCTCGGTGAACGGTGATCAGTAGACGGCGCGGTAGATGCCCAGGGCATCCTCGCAGGTCACCTCGCGCGGGTTGTTGACCAGCAGGCGCTGCACGGCCATGGCGTCGCGCGCCAGCAGCTCCAGGTCGGCCTCGCCCACGCCATTGCCGCGCAGCGTGCGGTCGAACGGCATGTCCGCCACCAGTGCGGTCATGCGCTCGATGAAGGCCAGCGAGGCGCTGTCGTCGTCGCGGCTGGCGGCCGGGTCGAGGTGACGTTCGAGTTCGGCGTACAGGCGCGCGGCGGCGGGGCGGTTGAAGGCCAGCACCGGCGCCAGCACCAGCGCGTTGGTGAGCCCGTGCGGCAGGTGGTAGCGGCCGCCGAGCGGATACGCCAGCGCATGCACGGCGGCCACCGGGGCGTTGGCGAAGGCCATGCCGGCGAACAGCGAGCCCATCAGCATGGCCTCGCGCGCCACCGCGTCGCGGCCGTCGGCGAGCACGACGCGGATGCTGTCGTGCAGCGCCTTCAGCGCCTGCAGCGCGAGCGCGTCGGACAGCGGGTTCTTCTTGTGCCGGCTGGTGTAGGCCTCGATCGCGTGCACCATGGCATCGATGCCGGTGGCGGCGGTGATGTGCGGCGGCAGGCCCAGCGTCAGCGTGCTGTCGAGCACGGCGGCATCCGGGTAGAGGCAGCCCGACACCACGCCCTTCTTCTCGTCCGAGGGCGTGGTCAGGATGGCGATGGGCGTGACCTCGGAGCCGGTGCCGGCGGTGGTCGGCACCTGGATCAGCGGCAGGCGCGGGCCTTTCGCGAGCCCGACGCCGTAGATCTCCGGCAGCGCCTGCGGCGTCTTCGCCAGCAGCGCCACCAGCTTGGCGGTGTCCATGGCGCTGCCGCCGCCGAAGCCGACCACGCCATCGGCGCCGGCGGCCACGGCGGCGGCCACGGCCGCCTCCACGCTGGCCTCGGGCGGGTCGGCGAGCACGTCGGTGTAGAGCGTGTGCGCCAGCCCGGCATCGGCGAGGCCGGCGAGCAGGCCGGCGGTCAGTCCGCTGTCGTGCAGGAAGCGGTCGGTGACAATGAACAGGTGCCGCGCCCCCAGCTCAGTCGCCAGCGCGCCGATGCCCGTCGCCGCGCCCTGCGCGCAGACGATGCGCGGGGTGGTTTCGAAGACGAAGCCGCTCACAGGCAGGCTTCCAGCACGCGCCGGCTGACTTCCGGGGTGACTTCCTGGCGTTCGCCCAGCTTCACCATGCCGTGCGCCTGCAACTGCGCCAGCAGATGATCCAGCGCCTCGGTGCCGATGCCGTAGGCCGACAGCCGGGTCGGCACCTGCATGCGCTCGAAGAAGTCGCGGGTGCGCGCGATGGCGGCGTCGATGCGGGCATCGCCGCCGGCCCGGGTTTCGTCCGCTGCCGGCGTCAGGCCCCAGACGCGCTCGGCGTACTGCAGCAGCTTCTCGCGCTTGGCGTCGCGGCGTTCGGCGAGCATGGCCGGCAGCACGATGGCCAGGGTCTGGGCGTGGTCGAGGCCGTGCGCGGCGGTCAGCTCGTGGCCGAGCATGTGCGTCGACCAGTCCTGCGGCACGCCGGCGCCGATCAGGCCGTTGAGCGCCTGGCTGGCGGCCCACATCAGGTTGGCGCGCACGTCGACATTGTCCGGTTCCGACAGCGCGCGCGGGCCCTCCTCGATCAGCGTCAGCAGGATGCCTTCGGCGAAGCGGTCCTGGATGCGGGCATCGACCGGGTAGGTGAGGTACTGCTCGACCACGTGCACGAAGGCATCGACCACGCCGTTGCCGACCTGGCGCACGGGCAGGGTCAGGGTCTTGGCCGGGTCCATGACCGCGAAGCGCGGGTAGAGCAGGGGGTGGCTGAACGCCAGCTTGCTGTGCGTGGCCAGATGGGTCACCACCGAGCCGCTGTTGGTTTCCGAGCCGGTGGCGGCCAGCGTCACCACCACGCCCAGCGGCAGCGCCTGCTTCACCGCGCGGCCGCGGCTGTGCAGGATCTCCAGCGGATCGCCCTCGTGGTGCACGGCGGCGGCGATGAACTTGCTGCCGTCCATGACCGAGCCGCCGCCGACGGCGAGGATCCAGTCGGCGTTTTCCTCGCGTGCCAGCGCCACCGCGCGCATCAGGGTCTCGTAGCTGGGATTGGGCTCGATGCCGCCGAACTCGATGACGGTGCGCCCGTCGAGGGCGGCGCGGACTTCGGCGAGCGTGCCGGTCTTCTGCACGCTGCCGCCGCCGTAGGTCACCAGCACGCGCGCGCCGGCCGGAATCTCCTTGCCGATGGCGGCGATCATGCCGGTGCCGAAGAGGACCTTGACGGGGTTTCGGTAGGTGAAATTGAGCATGGAAAAAACCTCCGGACGGTTACCGGGCGCCGCCTGCGCCGACTACACTCGGGGCATCAGCATACTGTCTCGGAGTGAAAATGTCCCATCAGTCACAGGATGCGGCGCCAGGGAATGTCGCCGGCTGGCAGGCCGCCGACGCGTTTCCCGCCGGCGAGCTGCAGGCGGCCATTTCGGCGCTGTCGGCGGCGGTCGGTGCGGCGCTGCTGGCGCGCGGCGGTCAGCTCGCCACCGCCGAATCCTGCACCGGTGGCGGCATCGCCGAGGCCATCACCCGGGTCGCCGGCAGCTCGCGCTGGTTCGGGCAGGGCTGGGTGACCTACAGCAACGCCGCCAAGACCGCGGCGCTGGGCGTGCCGGCCTTCGCCCTGAAGCGCCACGGGGCGGTCAGCATCCCGGTCGTGCGCTACATGGCGGTGGGCGCGCTCGAACGTTCCGGCGCCGACTGGGCGGTGGCGGTGAGCGGCATCGCGGGGCCTGACGGCGGCAGCGAGGACAAGCCGGTGGGGCTGGTCTGGATGGCCTGGAGCGGCCCCTTCGGCACCGAAGCGGAGGCGCTGGTCTTCCCTGGTGATCGTGCCGAGGTCAGGGCGCGGACCATCCATCATGTGCTGTCGCGGCTGCTGGTGCTGATATCGGCTGGCGAAGCGCCGGACCCTGTGCCATAATACTGTACGAAAGGACAGCTTCTGTCGTCCGCCCTGGCCTGCAACGCTGCACCGGGCGGTCCGCAGGACAGATCACCATCCATGTGGCGAACCCGACACGCGAGGACATGCCGAATGAACGACAACAAGCAGAAAGCCCTGAGCGCCGCGCTGGCCCAGATCGAGAAACAGTTCGGCAAGGGCTCGGTCATGCGCCTCGGCGACCAGCCTGACACGGGCGCCATCCCGGCCATTTCCACAGGCTCGCTGGGGCTGGACATCGCCCTGGGCATCGGCGGCCTGCCCAAGGGCCGCATCGTCGAGATCTACGGCCCCGAGTCCTCGGGCAAGACCACGCTGACCCTGCAGGTCATCGCCGCCTGCCAGCGCGCCGGTGGCACGGCCGCCTTCGTCGACGCCGAGCATGCGCTGGATCCGCTCTACGCCGGCAAGCTCGGCGTCAATGTCGAGGACCTGCTGGTGTCGCAGCCGGACACCGGCGAGCAGGCGCTGGAAATCACCGACATGCTGGTGCGCTCGGGCGCGGTCGACATCATCGTTGTCGACTCCGTCGCCGCGCTCACGCCGCGCGCCGAAATCGAGGGTGAAATGGGCGACATGCACGTCGGCCTCCAGGCTCGCCTCATGTCGCAGGCGCTGCGCAAGATCACCGGCAACATCAAGCGTTCCAACTGCCTGGTCATCTTCATCAACCAGATCCGCATGAAGATCGGCGTCATGTTCGGCAACCCGGAAACCACCACCGGCGGCAACGCGCTCAAGTTCTACGCCTCGGTGCGCCTCGACATCCGACGCATCGGCGCGGTCAAGGAAGGCGAAGAAGTGGTCGGTTCGGAAACCCGCGTCAAGGTGGTCAAGAACAAGGTGTCGCCGCCGTTCAGGGAGGCCGAGTTCCAGATCCTCTACGGCCAGGGCATCAACCGCCAGGGCGAGATCGTCGACCTGGGCGTGAAGCTCGGTCTGGTCGACAAGTCCGGCGCCTGGTACGCCTACCAGGGCAACAAGATCGGGCAGGGCAAGGGCAATGCCTGCAAGTTCCTGCTGGAGAATCCGGATATTGCGCGCACCATCGAGGACCAGATCCGCGACCAGCTGATCGGCCCGGTCAAGGCGCTGCCGGAAGATGCGGATGAGCCGGGTGTCTACGAAGAAGCCGGTTTCTGACCCGGCGGCTCCCCTGACGCCCGAGCAGGTTTGGGGGAGGCTGCTCGCCTGGCAGGCACGGCGCGAACACAGTCGTGCCGAACTTGCCGGCAAGCTGGCCGGACTCGGTGTCGTTCCTGATGCCGCTGAGCCGGCGCTGGACCGGCTCGCCGAGCTGGGTCTGCAGAATGATGACCGTTACGCCGAAATGCTGGTACGCAGCCAGCTGCAGCGCGGCAAGGGGCGACAGGCCATACGCCAGGCGTTGCAGCAGCGCGGACTGGATCGCGACCACCCGGCGCTGGCCGAGCAGGCGGATGACCTGGACTGGGTGGCGCGCGCCGTCGAGCTGCTGCAGCGCCGTTTTGGAGACCGTGCCGGCGGGCCCGCTCAAGACGAGCGTGAGCGGGCC
>NZ_PTQZ01000083.1 GCF_002943415.1 Amnimonas aquatica
TGGTGCTGCCGGTGCCGGTGCATCCTCGCCGCCTGCGCCGCCGCGGCTGCAACCAGGCCGCGCTGCTGGCCCGCGTCGTCGCCCGCGGGCAGCGCTGCGACATCGACGTCTCCAGCCTGCGGCGCCGGCGCGACACCGCCATGCAGAAGAGCCTCGACCCGCAGGCACGACGCGACAACCTCGCCAATGCCTTCGCCTGGTGCGGCCCGTCACTGGCCGGCCGCCACGTCCTGCTGGTCGATGACGTCATGACCACCGGCGCCACCCTGGCCTGCCTGAGCCTGCTGCTGCGCACGGCCGGTGCCGGCGAGATCAGCGTGCTGGCGGTGGCGCGCACGCTGCCGCCATGACCGGCACAACCACCACCGGGCGGTCACCGGAAACGGGAAACATCCGTTCATGAATCTGTCAGCCATTTGTCGCAGACTCGCTGGCTGGTCGTCCTGAGGCATTGATAGAATGCCGGCAATCCACGGGAGACGCCCCCCATGCTGATGGCTTTCACCCTGCACAAGGGCCTGCTCGAACCGGTAGCCATCAATGCCGCCGAAGACCTGATCGCCGACATTCTCTGGGTCGACCTGATCAACCCCACCGAGGAAGAGCGCGAGTGGGTGCGCATCGCCTATCAGCAGGAACTGCCCAGCATCGATGACCTCTACGAGATCGAGGCCACCTCGCGCTTCTACGAGAACGATGACGGCCTGCACATCAGCTCCTACTTCCTGAACTACGCCGATCAGTCGTCGACCAATCTCTCCGCCGCCTTCGTGTTCAACGGCGACCGCCTGTTCACCCTGCGCGAGGAGGAGCTGGCCGCGTTCCGCCTGTTCCGCCTGCGCGCGCGCAAGGGGCTGGTCAATATCAGCAGCCCGAAGTCGATCCTGATCGGCCTGTTCGAGACCAAGGTGGAGAACCTTGCCGACATGATCGAGCGCATCGCCGCCGATCTCGAAGTGACCGGCTCGCAGGTGCTGGGCAACGCCGAGACCGACGACATGGAGTCGCTGCTGACCGACATCGCCCAGCAGGAAGACATCATCGGCAAGGTCCGCATCTCCATGGTCGACCTGCAGCGCATGCTCTATCTGCTGCTGCGCTCGGGCATGCTCAACGCCGAGCTCAGCGAACGCCTGCGCGACATCATCCGCGACTCCGAGTCGCTGATCGCGCACACCTCCTTCCTGTTCGACAAGATCAAGTTCCTGCTCGACACCACGCTGGGCTTCATCAACGCCAACCAGAACAAGATCATCAAGATCTTCTCGGTGGCCTCCGTGGTGTTCCTGCCGCCGACCATGATCGCCAGCATCTACGGCATGAACTTCAAGTTCATGCCCGAACTCGACTGGCAGGCCGGCTACCCGTTCGCCATCGGGCTGATGGCCTTGTCGGCGGTGGCGCCCTACTTCTACTTCAAGCGACGCAACTGGCTGTGAGACACCTGGCCGACAACCCCGAACTGCTGGCGCTGGAGCGCCTGATCGAGCAGGCGGGGTCTCGGCTGTGCCCGGAAGTCGTCACCAGGATCGACTGCGACGGCGAGACCCTGCCGGTCTGGTGCATGACGCTGGGCAGCCGGCGCACCGATGTGCCGGCGATCGGCTACTTCGGCGGCGTGCACGGCGTCGAGCGCATCGGCAGCCAGGTGCTGATCGCCTACCTGGGCAACCTGGTCGAGCGCCTGTCCTGGGATGTCACCCTGCACGACCTGCTGGAGCGGGTGCGACTGGTGTTCGTGCCCATCGTCAATCCCGGCGGCTTCCTGCGCGGCACCCGTGCCAACCCCGCCGGCGTCGACCTCATGCGCCACGCCCCGGTCGATGCCGAGCACCGGGTACCCTGGCCGCTCGGCGGCCAGCGCCTGAGTCCGCGCCTGCCCTGGTACCGCGGCCGCGCCAGCGAGCAGCTGCAGCCCGAAGCCGAGGCGCTGTTCCGCGTGGTGCGCGAACGCCTGCACTCGCACCGCTTCTCCATGGCGATCGACTGCCACTCCGGCTTCGGCTTCCGCGACCGCATCTGGTTTCCCTACGCCCGCAGCCGCAACCCGCTGCCGCACCTGCCCGAGGTCTGGACGCTGCGCGCGCTGTTCCAGCGCACCTATCCGCACCACGACTTCTATCTCATGGAGCCGCAGGCGCTGAGCTACACCACCCACGGCGACCTCTGGGACTACCTCTACGACGAGACCCTGGCCGCCGGCAATGGCAACCTGTTCCTGCCGTTCACGCTGGAAATGGGCTCGTGGCTGTGGATGAAGAAAAACCCGCGCCAGCTGCTCGACCCGCTGGGCCTGTTCAACCCCATGCTGCCCCACCGCCAGGCGCGCGTGCTGCGCCGCCACCTGACCCTGTTCGACTTCCTGCAGCAGGCGGCGCTGGCCAGCGAGAGCTGGCTGCCAAGGGGGTCGGCGTCACGGGAAATGTGCGAGCAGGCGGCACGCGAACTTTGGTACACGCAGGGGCAGACCTGAGTGCTGGTCGTCCCTGGGGGGCGACAAACGCCTGCGCTACAAGTCGCCCCCCAGGNTGCGCCAGCAATGCCTCGCGCAGGTCGATCACCGGCTGGTCGACGGCCTCGTCGGTGAGCTGGAAGGTGTTGAAGTGGATGGCCAGCGAGCGCTGCGCCTGCAGATCGACGTGGGCGCGCACGGCATCATCCGGATTCATATGCACCGGCCCCATGAACCAGCGCGGCTCGTAGGCGCCGATAGGCAGCAGCGCCAGCCTGGGCGCGCCCAGACGCTCGCGGATGGCGCCGAAGTGCGGCCCGTAGCCGGTGTCGCCGGCGAACAGCAGGCTGCCGGCATCCGAGGTGACCATGAGCCCGCCCCAGAGCGTGCGGTTGCGGTCGCGGGCGCCGCGTCCGGAGAAGTGCTGGGCCGGCACGAAGTGGATGTCCAGCGGCCCCAGCGCCACATGCTGCCACCAGTCGCACTCCTCGACACGGCGCAGTCCGTGGCCGCGCAGCAGCGCGCCGATGCCCAGTCCGGTGACCACAAGCGGGTCGTCGCGCCGCGACAGCCACATCAGCGTGCGCAGGTCCAGGTGGTCGTAGTGGTCATGGCTGAGCAGCACGGCGTGGATGGTCGGCAGTTCGTCGAGACGGATGCCGGGATTGCGCACGCGGCGCGGCCCGGCATTGCGCAGGGGGCTCACGCGGTCTGACCAGACCGGGTCGGTGAGCAGGTTCCAGGGACCGATCTGGATCAGCACCGTGGCGTGATTGACGAACGTCACCTGCCAGTCGTCCGGCTGCTCGCTCAGGCGCTCCGCCGGTCTCGGCCCCGGCTCGGCGTCGACCCATTGCGGCCAGGCCGCGGGCTGGCGCGTGCGCAGCCACTTCAGCGCCTCCTTGAGGCCATGGCCGGTGCGCAGCCCGGGATTGTGGAAGCGATGACCATCCCAGTGCTCGTCGTGCGGCATGGTGATGGCCGGGCGCGCGAACAGCGCCAGCCGTGCCGGCATGCGGCGCAGCAGGGCCTCGGCCGGATTGGTCGCGCGCCGGCGGCGCGGCTGGTCATGCTCGCTCACGAAACAACCTCCTTCACCGGGTGCCGGACAGCGCCCGGCCCGCGCGCACTGATCAGCAGGTAGACCGCAGGCACCACGAACAGGGTGAACACGGTGCCGATGCTCATGCCGCCGACGATGACCCAGCCGATGGGCTGGCGCGCCTCGGCACCGGCACCGGTGGCCAGCGCCAGCGGCAGCGCGCCCAGCACCATGGTGGCGGCGGTCATGAGGATGGGGCGCAGGCGCTGCACCGAAGCCTCGATCACCGCCTGCGCGGCCTCTTCGCCACGCTCGCGCAGCTGGTTGGCGAACTCCACGATCAGGATGCCGTGCTTGGTGATCAGGCCGACCAGGGTGATCAGGCCGACCTGACTGTAGACATTGATGCTGCCGCCGGTGAAACGCAGCGCCAGCACGGCGCCGAGCATGGCCAGCGGCACCGTGAACAGGATCACCAGCGGATGGCGGAAGCTCTCGAACTGCGCCGCCAGCAGCAGGTAGATGAACAGCAGCGCGAGCACGAAGACCAGCGCCAGGCTGCCGCTGGCGAGCAGGAACTCGCGCGTCGGCCCGCTCCAGTCGCTGCTCACCTGCGGGTCGGCGAGGTCGCGCACGGCCTGCTCCAGGTACCGCACCGCCTCGCCCTGCGAATACCCCGGCGTCAGGTTGGCGCTCAGGGTGGCGCTGCGCAGCTTGTTGAAGTGTCCCAGCGAGGACGGGCTGACGGTCTCGCTGACCCGCACCAGGTTGCTGAGCGGGATCATGTCGCCGGAACGGGCACGCACGAAGATGCCCGCCAGCTGCTCCGGCTCGCTGCGCTGGGCATCCTCGATCTGCACAATGACATCGTACTGCTTGCCGTCGAGCTTGAAGGTGGTCACCGCGCGACCGCCGAGGTAGGACTCCAGCGCGCGCCCGAGCTCGGCGACACCGACGCCGAGCAGCGCAGCCTTGTCGCGGTCCACCACCACCGACAGCTGCGGCTTGTTGAGCTTGAGGTCGGAGGTCACGTTGACCAGCCCCGGATTGTCCTCGGCGCGCGCCAGCAGCGTCTGCATGACCTGGCCCAGGCGCTCGTAGTCACCCGTGGTCTGCACCACCAGCTCGATGGGACTGCTGCGGTTGCCCTGCCCCAGCGACGGCGGCAGCACCGGCAGCGCCTGCACGCCGGGCACGCCGGACAGGTTCGCGCCCAGCTCCGGCGCGATCTCCTGGGTCTTGCGCGCGCGCTCGCCCCAGGGCTGCATGAGGTTGAAGCTCATGAAGCGCGACTCGTCGGGAAAGCCTGTGACCATGAGCGTGCTGACCTGCTCGGGCACGGCATCGAGGATGGATTCGACCTGACGCGCGTAGCGGCTGACATAGCCCGGCGTCGCGCCCTCGGGGGCCGTCCCGGTGACAATGATGATGCCGCGGTCCTCCACCGGCGACAGCTCGCCCGGCAGACCGCGGAACACGAAGGCCGCCAGCAGCAGCAGCACGCCGGCGCCGAGCGCCACCGCCAGCCGCCACGGCAGCAGGCCCAGCAGCAGGCGCCGGTAGCCCGTGCCGAGTCCGTTCAGCCCGCGCTCGATGGCGCGCGACCAGCGCGGCGGCTCGCCCTGCACCGGCTTGAGCACGCGCGCGCACATCATCGGCGACAGGGTCAGAGCGCAGAAGCCGGACACCAGCACCGCCGCCGCCAGCGTCAGCGCGAACTCGGTGAACAGCTTGCCGGTGCGACCGGTGGAGAACGCCAGCGGCGCGAACACCGCCACCAGCGTGAAGGTCATGGCCATGACCGCGAAGGCGATCTCGCGGATGCCGCGGATGGCGGCGTCGAAGGGCTTCAGTCCTTCCTCGATGTGGCGGTAGATGTTCTCCAGCACCACGATGGCGTCATCCACCACCAGGCCGATGGCGAGCACGAAGGCGAGCAGGGTCAGGGTGTTGAGCGAGAAGCCGAAGAGCTGCATGAACACCAGCGCGCCGATCAGCGACACCGGAATGGTCACCAGCGGGATCAGCGTGGCGCGCACGCTGCGCAGGAACAGGAAAATCACCAGCACCACCAGCACCACCGCCTCCAGCAGGGTCTTCACCACGCTGTCGATGGAGGCGTCGATGAACACCGAGGAGTCGTAGGCCGGCGTCAGCGTCATGCCCGGCGGCAGCTGCTCGATGATGCCCGGCAGCGCCGCGCGCACACCGCGCGAGACCTCCAACGGGTTGGCCGTGGACAGGCGGATGACGCCGATGCCGACGCCCTCGGTGCCGTTGAAGAACACGCTGCGGCGGATGTCCGCCGGGCCGACCTCGATGCGCGCGACATCACCCAGGCGCACCAGCATGCCGTTGTCGTCGCGCAGCACGATGCCTGCGAACTGCGCCGGCGTGTTCAGGTCGGTCTCGGCCAGCACCGAGAACTCGCGCAGGTCGCTCTCGATGCGCCCGGACGGAATCTCCACGTTCTGCCCGCGCAGGGCGGTCTCGACATCGGCCGGGGTCAGGCCCAGCGCGGCCAGGCGCGGCGCATCCAGCCACACGCGCATGGCCGGGCGGCGCTCGCCGTTGATGCGGATATCGGCGATGCCGGGAATCGACTGCAGGCGATCCTTGATCTGGACATCGGCGACCTGGCTGATCTGCAGCGGGCTGTGCTGCGACGACGACAGCGCCAGCCAGAGGATGGGCTGGGCATCAGCCTCGGCCTTGGCGATGCGCGGCTCGTCGACATCCTCCGGCAGACGCTGGCGCACGCGCGCGACACGGTCGCGGACATCGTTGGCGGCGCTGTCGATGTCGCGCGAGGGGTCGAAGGTGAGGCTGATCTGGCTGCTCTCGGCACGGCTGGTCGAGGTCATGAAGTCGATGCCCTCGATGCCTGACAGCGAGTCCTCCAGCGTCTTGGTCACCGTCGACTCGACAATGGCGGCGCTGGCGCCACGGTAGTCGGTCTGCACCGTGACCACCGGCATGTCGATGTTCGGGTATTCGCGCACGGTGAGGAGCTCGAAGGCCATGACACCGGCGAGCATGACCAGCAGGTTGAGCACGGTCGCCAGCACCGGCCGGCGCACGCACAGCTCGGCCAGCCCCATGCTCAGCCCTCCGTGCCGGCGGCGGAGCCGGGAGCGACGGCCGCGGCGGCGGCCCCTTCCGGCAGAGCCTGGTAAGGCACCGCGCGCACCGGCTGCGACGGCCGGTTGAGCTTGTTCTGCCCGGACACCACCACGGTGTCGCCGGCGGCCAGTCCGCTGCGGATCTCCACTTCGCCGCCGGCGCGGGTGCCGGTGCTCACTGTCACCGGCACCGCCTTGCCGTCACGCACGACATGGACCACCTGGCTGCCGCCCTGCGCCACCACCGCCTGCTCCGGCACCAGCAGCGCCGGACGCCCCTGCGCGACCAGGAAACGCACCTGCGCGGTCATGCCGGGCTGCAGGCGGGCACCCGGATTGTCGAGGGCAAGCCTGACCCGCAGCGCACGCGCGGCGCCATCGAGCACCGGCTCCAGCGCCAGCACGCGTCCCCGGGCCTCGAGGCCGGGCAGCGCGGGAATGGCGGCGGTCACCGCGAGGCCGGGGCGGATGACACTGGCCTGGCTTTCCGGCACCGGCACATCGAGCTTGACCGGCG
>NZ_PTQZ01000084.1 GCF_002943415.1 Amnimonas aquatica
CTGATGTCCTACTGCAGCAAGGAGTGGCCATCGGATCGCGGCTACCGGCTGGCGCTGGCCTACCGGGCCGGCACCGCGGCCGCCCGCGTCGCCGCGGCGGAGCAGGGGCGCTGGCTGAAGGCGTCGTGGCGCAATGGCGCCTGGCAGCTGCGCCTGGTGTCCTTCCCGCCGTCCTCTCTGGCGGAAACCAGCCTGCAGATTCAGCTCGACAGCCTGGCAGGCAGCCGCAGCCTGCCGCTGCTGAGCGCGGTCATCGCCGATGTCGCCGGCACGCCGTCCGGGCCGTACTACGTCAACCTCGGCGGTCTCGGGGACGTGGAGCTGACAACCACCGTGCTCCGGATCGTGCAGGATGGCCAGGTGCTGCTGCGCGATACCGGTGCCGCCCTGCTGCCGTAGCGATCCGCCCGGCGGGCCTCCGAATCCGGCTGACAAAGCGTGTGCGGGCGGCTAGCCTAGTCGGACTGGCGCGTTACTTGCGTCAGCCGGATCACAGAACAATAAACACGGAAGACTCGCATGAAACCACTTTCACCTGCCGACCAGCTGTTCCTCTGGCTGGAGAAGCGCCAGCAGCCCATGCATGTCGCCGGCCTGCAGCTGTTCAGCTATCCCGAAGGTGCCGGCCCGCGCTACATCCGCGACCTGGTCGAGCACATGCGCAGTTTCAACGAGCCCCAGTCGCCGTTCAACCAGCGCCTGGTCAGCCGCTTCGGCCAGTACTTCTGGGAAACCGACAAGCAGTTCGATCTCGATCACCATTTCCGCCACCGCGCGCTGCCCAAGCCGGGCCGCATCCGCGAGCTGCTGGCCTACGTGTCGTCGGCGCACAGCAATCTCATGGACCGCGAGCGGCCGCTGTGGGAGGTGCACCTGATCGAGGGCGTGCAGGGGCGCCGTTTCGCGCTCTACACCAAGGTCCATCATTCGCTGTTCGATGGCATCGCCGCCATGCGCATGGGCAGCCGCGCGCTTTCCGACAGCCCGGACGTGCTCGACCTGCCGCCGGTCTGGGCCATGCCGCCGCGTCAGCGCAAGACCCCGCACCTGCCCAACCCGGTGGAAGTGGCCACCGGCCTGGCCCGCTTCACCGGCGGCGTCGGCAAGCAGGTCGCCACGCTGCCGGCGGTGCTCGGCGAGATCGCCAAGGTGGCGCGCAAGTCCAAGCGCGACCCCAACTTCGTGTCGTTCTTCCAGGCGCCGCCCAGCCTGCTCAACAGCAAGATCACCGGCTCACGCCGTTTCGCCGCCCAGAGCTGGTGCGCGGACCGCTTCAAGGCCATCGCCAAGGCGTCGCACGCGACCCTGAACGATGTCGTGCTGGCGGTCTGCGGCAGCGCCCTGCGCAACTACCTGATCAGCCAGCAGGCCTTGCCCGACAGGCCGCTGATCGCCATGGTGCCGGTGTCGCTGCGTCGTGATGACAGTACGGAAGGCAACCAGATCGCCATGATCCTGGCCAACCTCGGTACCGAGGTCGCGGATCCGACGTTGCGGCTGGAGCGTGTGAAGGCGTCGGTGCAGGAGGCGAAGTGCCGCTACAAGGCCATGAGCCCGGCGGAAATCCTGAACTACACGGCGCTCATGATGGCGCCGGCGGCGGTGCAGTTGCTGACCGGGCTGGCGCCCGGCCTGCAGCCTTTCAACGTGATCATTTCCAATGTGCCGGGTCCGAAGGAGCCGCTGTACTGGAATGGCGCGCGCCTGACCGGCATGTATCCGGTCTCGATTCCTGTCGATCAGGTCGCGCTGAACATCACGCTGACCAGCTATGCCGGTCAGCTTGAGTTCGGTCTTACTGCTTGCCGTCGAACCCTTCCGTCGATGCAGCGCCTGCTCGACTATATCGAGAACGGCGTTCAAGAACTCGAGGTTGCGGCCGGTCTGCGCTGACGCCATCGGTGCTGCGCGGTGCCGGGCGCGGGCCGCCATCGGTCCATGCCCGGCTGTCGACCACGAAGCGGTCGCCACCGCCGAAACGGTCGCCGCCGCCACGGCGGAAGTCGTTGTTCGGACGGCGATCGCCACCAGCACCGGCGCCACCGCGGCCGTAGGCCGGACGGTCGCCGCGCAGTGCCTTGCGGTCGAACGCCGAGCGCTCGTGGGTGGCGACACCGGCGCGGTTGCCGATCGACTCTTCATCACGCTGGGGACGCGGTGCGCGTTCGCGCTGCGGTGCCGCGGCGGCGCGGTCGCCATAGGCCGGGCGGTCGCTGCCATAGGCCGGACGATCACCGTAGGACGGGCGCTCGCCACGCGGGCGGTCACCGCCGAAGCGGTCGCGGTTGCCGGCCGGGCGGTCATTGCTGAAGCGGTCGCGGTTGCCCTGGTAGCCACCCTCGCGGCGCGCGCCTTCCGGGCGGTTCTCGCCGAAGCCCGGGCTGCGCTGGCGGTCGCCGTAGCCGCGGCCGCCATCACGGCGCTGGCCGCCGTTGCGGGCGCCGTCACGGCCGCCTTCACGGTACTTCGGTGCCGGACGCGGTTCCAGGCCCGGCATGATCAGCTCGGGAATGGCGTTGCCGGTGTAGGCGGCCAGACGCTGCAGCTTGCCGCGATCGCGGCGGTTGACCAGGCTGATGGCGGTGCCGTCACGGCCGGCGCGGCCGGTGCGGCCGATGCGGTGGACGTAGTCTTCCAGCACCATGGGCAGGTCGAAGTTGAAGACATGGGTGATGCCGACCACGTCGATGCCGCGGGCGGCGACGTCGGTGGCGACCAGGCAGCGCACCTGGCCATCCTTGAGCGCGCGCAGCGTGCGGTTGCGCGCCGGCTGCTTCATGTCGCCATGCAGGGCGGCGGTCTGGATGTTGAAGCTGGCCAGTTCCTGCGACAGCGTTTCGGCGTCGACGCGGGTGGCGGTGAAGACCACCGACTGGTTCACTTCCGGATCGGCCAGCAGCTTGAGCAGGATGGCTTTCTTGTGCTCGATGTCGTCGCAGAAGTACAGGCCCTGGGTGATGTTCTCGTGCTTGGCCTGCTGATGCGTGACCGCGATGCGCTCGGGGTTGTTCATCACGTTTTCGGCCAGCTTGGCGATGCGGTCTTCCAGGGTCGCGGAGAACAGCAGGGTCTGGCGTTCGGCCGGGGCGCGCGAAGCGATCAGCTCCACGTCCTCGATGAAGCCGAGGTCGAGCATGCGGTCGGCCTCGTCGAGCACCAGCAGCTCGACGCGGTCGAGGCTGATCTGGCCGCGGTTCATGAGGTCGAGCAGGCGGCCCGGGGTGGCGACCATGACGTCGACCGGGCGCTGCAGCAGGCGCTGCTGCTGCTGGTAGTTCATGCCGCCGAGGATGCTGGCGGTGCGGATCTTCAGGCGTGCGCCGTAGCTGCGGGCAGCGGTTTCGACCTGGCGGGCGAGCTCGCGGGTCGGGGTCAGCACCAGGATGCGCGGGCCCTTGCCCTTGCCGCCCGGGGTCTGGGTCATGCGGTGCAGGCCGGGCAGCAGGAAGGCCGCGGTCTTGCCGGTGCCGGTCTGGGCCGAGGCCATGATGTCGCGGCCTTCGAGGGCGACGGGAATGGCCTGGGCCTGAATGGCGCTGGGTTCGGTGTAGCCGGCTTCGTTGAGCGCGGCCAAAAGGGCATCATGCAGCTTGAGGTCTGCAAAAGTCATGGACACAAGTCTATCCTCGCGGGCAGTTCCCGCGGCATATATGGGTTAACAGCTAACCGACGACGGATTCGGCGGTGGCTGACGGAATATCGTCGCCAACCAGACCAGAGCAGGCTGCATGTGGGTCCGAGGGACCTGGCAGCACAGAAGAGGCGGGCACGATGAGGCCGCAAGCAGCGGCGTGCGCACTATACGGATACCGGGCCGGGAATGCGAGGGTTTTTTCTGACCGGGGCGTTCCGGGCGGTGGCCGGCGGATGTGTCGCGGCCGTGATCGCGAGTTTCCGACGAGTGGTCATTGCCTGTTTTTTGCTTTAGTGGAACTATAGTACCAGTTTTGACGAATGGAAGCGGGCCGGGCAGTACCGCCGCGATTCGACGCACACACGCAGGCCGGCTTTATCCGGTCACGACAACAAAGAGCGGAGAAGGAACATGAGCACGGCACTGATCACGGGCGCTTCCAACGGTATCGGTCTGGAGCTGGCCAGGCGGCTGGCGGCGGACGGCCACGATGTCATCCTGGTGGCGCGCAGCGTCGACAAGCTGCAGGCGCTGGCCGATGAGCTGGGCGGGCGCCACGGCATCCGCGCCGAGGTCATCGGCCAGGACCTCGGCTACGAGGGCGCGGCGCAGGAGCTGGTCGACAAGCTCGGCGACCGCCGTGTCGACATGCTCATCAACAACGCCGGCTTCGGCGAGTTCGGTACCTTCATTGAAGCTGACATCAAGCGCCTGAACCAGATGATCCAGCTCAACGTCGCCACGCTGACCGCGCTGGCGCATGCCTTCGGCCGCCGCATGGCGGCGCAGGGCGGCGGGCAGATCCTCAATGTGGCGTCGATCGCCGCCTTCATGCCGGGTCCCGGCGCGGCGGTCTACTACGCTTCCAAGGCCTATGTGCTGAGCTTCTCCGATGCGCTCGACTTCGAGCTGCGCGGCAAGAACGTGCGTGTCACCACGCTGTGCCCGGGCCCGACCGACACCGGCTTCGCAACGGCCGCCAACGCCGAGGGCTCGGCGGCGTTCCGCTGGCCGCTGCTGGCCTCCCTGGACAGCCTGGCCGACTACGCCTACGACTCGCTGAAGGCGAAGCGCGGCATTTCCGTGCACCGCTGGCTGATCAAGCTGATGGCGTTCTCGGTGCGCCTGTCGCCGCGCTTTCTGGCCAATTACATCTCGGCGCGCAGCATCGGCTTCAAGGGCTGAGCGTTTCACCCGAACCACGGATGCTCGCGCACCCGCTCGGCCACGAAGTCGAGGAAGGCGCGCAGGGCGGATGACATGTGCGCCCGGCTCGGCGTCATGGCCCAGAGGTCGCCCAGCCGCACGGCGTCGCCGGGCAGGATGGGAATCAGCCGGCCTTCGGCCACTGCGGCATCGGTCATGAAACGCGGCAGCAGGCCGATGCCGAGACCGGCGATGACCGCGTCCATCTGCAGGTGGGCGTTGTTCGAGGTCAGCCGGCCCTTCACCGTCAGGCGGCGTTCGCGGAGCACGCCGGCCTCGTCGCGGTGGCTGACGATGATGTGGTTCTCGCGCGGCTGGCGGAACAGCACGAAGTCGTGCTGTTCCAGGTCCTCCGGCGTAGCCGGCATGCCGTGGCGGGCGATGTAGTCCGGGCTGGCGTAGAAGCGGCCGCAGAGCTGGCCGAGGCGGCGGCCGATCAGGTTGGCGTCGTTGAAGTCGCCGATGCGCAGGCCCAGGTCCACGCCTTCCTCGACCAGGTCCACCAGGCGGCCGGCGAGCTCGGCTTCGAGGCTGACCTCCGGATATTTCTGCATGAACTCGGCGACCACGCTGCCCATGAAGCGCATGCCCAGCTCCACCGGCATGGTCACCCGCAGGTGGCCGCGCGGGCTGCTCTGCCATTCGCTGAGCGCGCGCTCGGCGTCTTCGATGTCTTCCAGGTTGCGGCGGATGCGGTCGTAGAACTGGCGCCCGGCATCGGTCAGACGCAGGCTGCGCGTGGTGCGCTGCAGCAGGCGCACGCCGAGGCCGGCCTCGAGGCGGGCGAGGGTGCGGCTGACCGATGACTTGGGCAGGCCCAGACGGTCTGCCGCCGCGGTCAGGCTGCCGTCCTCGACCACGCGGACCAGTACCTGCAGATCGTTGAGATTCATGTCGTGGCGTGCCAATTGTTGCCTTGGCTGCAACAGTACATGCCGATGATCTGTCTCGGCAAGTCCGCGGCGACGCGTTAGCCTGTGTCCGTCCCCACCCAGGAGTTTCCCGACATGTCGCTGAACACCACCGTCAAGAACCGGATCGCTGCGCTGGTCGCCACGCCGGCGCTGAACAGCCTGCTGGCGCTGGCCGCGCGCGCGCTCATGGCCTTCATCTTCATCATGGCCGGCTACGGCAAGATCACCGACTACGCCGGCACCGCCGGCTACATGACCTCCATGGGCGTGCCGGAGTTCCTGCTGCCGCTGGTGATTCTGGTCGAGTTCGGCGGCGGCATCGCGCTGCTGATCGGTTTCCAGACCCGCATCGCCGCCGGCGCCCTGGCCGGCTTCTGCGTCATCTCCGGCTTCATTTTCCACGCCACCCCGGACCAGCAGATCATGCTGGCGAAGAACCTGGCGCTGGCCGGCGGCCTGCTCGCTTTCGTGCGCACCGGTGCCGGCCGCCCTTCGGTGGACGGCGAGTAAACGCCAGGCCTCCATCTGCGTGGATGATGTCCGGTCGCTGGCATATGCCGACCGGACATCGCGTTTTCGGCGACTTTCATGCCATTGGCTGATGTCATGATCTAGCCACGGTGACGGCCATGCTGCACCATTGGGATCTGTCGCCATCTGCGCCGAGCCCTGCCGAGAATCTCATGGAAAGTCCGATCAGAAACCGCAAACCCGCCCAGGCCAGAACCCAGGACCGGGTGGCGCGCGCCATGGCGGCGGCCGAGCAGCTGCTGATCGAGCGCGGTCCCGAGGAGGTGTCGATTCCGGACATTGCCGAGGCCTCCGGTGTGCCGCGTGCCAGCCTTTATCAGTTCTACGCCAACAAGTACCAGCTCTTCGCGGCCATTTCCGAGTCGCATCTCGCACGCGTGGCGGGCGAAATCAAGGCCGGTGGCCAGGCGCTCGCCGGCCGTCACTGGCGCGAGGTAGTGCCGCTGCTGGTGGAGGCGGCGTCGCGCTACTACAACGAGCATCCGGTGGCCGGCATCCTGATCCTGGGCTGGCCCATGAGCCGCGATGCCTATCTGGCGCAGGAAGTCACCATCGAGAATATCGGCGACGAGCTGCGCAGTGTCTTCGCCACGCTGTCGCCGCCGGTCGCGCTGCCTGCCGAACCGGATGCGGGCACCATCGTCACCGAGCTGGCCTTCGCCTGCATGAAGTACGGCTATTTCCGCCACGGCCTGATCAGCGAGGACATCATCCGCCAGTCCTCGCTGGCGGTCATCGGCTATCTGGAGCAGGTGCTGCCGCCGGAGCTGGCGCAGTCGCGTCCCAGCTAGCGACGAGGGCACGCTTGGCCCCGGTATCC
>NZ_PTQZ01000085.1 GCF_002943415.1 Amnimonas aquatica
GCACCCAGCCAGCCGATCCGGCGGCCATCCAGCAGGATGGCGGCAGTCTGGCCCGGATGCAGCGCGACATGCTCGCCGGCCGTGAAGCTGACACGGCCAGCCACCCCTGCAACCTGGAGAACCCCTTCAATATTTCCTTTCACATCAAAGAAATCAAGCGAATTCTTCGCGTTGTTCCACGACTCCGGCAAGGCGCTGCCGGTGACGATGCCGGCGAGCACCGGCTCCTGCCTCAGGCCGTCCGCCGCCGGCACGAAGCGCAGGCCGGACTCGAACAGGCGCACGCGCGCCTGCTGGCGGCTCTGGTTGTGGCGGGCGGCCAGCGCCAGACCCGGCCACAGGCTGGTGCGCATGACGGAAAGGTCACTGGAGATCGGGTTGGCCAGCGCCAGCGGCTGCGTTTCGGGATCGAATTCGCGCAGCAGACCGGGCTCGACGAAGCTGAAGGTGATGGCCTCCTGGTAGCCGAGATCGACCAGGGTGCGCTTGAGGCGGCGCAGCGGCTGCCGGGCCTCGGCCTGGGGCAGCAAACGCACCGGCGCCAGCGGCGCGGTGACCGGCAGGCGGTTGTAGCCGTACAGGCGTGCCAGCTCCTCGATCAGGTCGACTTCCAGCGTGATGTCGAAGCGATGACTGGGCGGCGTCACCTGCCAGCCGTCAGCGACGGTCTCTGTCTGCATGCCGAGGCGGCCCAGGTAGGCAGCGACATCGGCATCGGCAATGGCGAAGCCGAGCACGCGGGCGATGCGCTCGCGGCGCAGCGCGATGGCCGGACGCTGCGGCAGATGTTCCGCCGCCACGACCTCGGTGACCGGACCGGCGCTGCCGCCGACGATGTCCAGGATCAGCGCCGTGGCCTGCTCGATGGCGGTCACCGGCAGCACGTAGTCGACGCCGCGCTCGAAGCGGTGCGAAGAGTCGGTGTGCAGACCGTAGCGGCGGGCCTCGCCGGCCAGCGCCAGCGGCTGGAAGAACGCCGCTTCGAGGAAGATGTCGGTGGTCTCGTCGGACACCGCGCTGCCCTGCCCGCCCATGATGCCGGCCAGCGCCAGCGCCTGCGCGTCATCGGCGATCACCAGCGTCTGCTCGCGCAGCGTCAGGGTCTGGCCGTCGAGCAGGGTCAGCGACTCGCCGGCAGCGGCGCGGCGCACCTGGATGCCGCCGTTGACACGCGCGGCGTCGAAGGCATGCATGGGCTGGCCCAGTTCGATCATGAGGTAGTTGGTGACATCCACCACCGGGTGCAGGCTGCGCACACCGGCGCGGCGCAGGGCCTCGACCAGCCACAGCGGGCTGGCGGCGCCGGCGCGGATGCCGCGAATCAGGCGGCCGGCGTAGCGCGGGCAGGCCTCGGGCGCGTTCAGCGCCACCGGCAGCGTGTCGCCATGGCCGGCGCTCACGGCCGGCACGACGGCCGGCACGAAGTCGAGGCCGAACACGGCGGCGGTCTCGCGCGCCAGGCCGCGCATGCCCAGGCAGTCGCCACGGTTCGGCGTCAGGCCGAGCTCGATCAGGTTGTCATCCAGGCCCAGCCAGGCGCGGATGTCGGTACCCACCGGGGCATCGGCCGGCAGCTCCCAGAGGCCGTCGGACTCCTCGGCCAGACCCAGCTCCTGTTCGGCGCAGAGCATGCCGAAGGACTCGGTGCCGCGCAGTTTCGCTTCCTTGATGCGGAAATCGCCGGGCAGCACGGCGCCGACGACGGCCACCGGCACGCGCAGTCCGGGGCGCACATTGGCGGCGCCGCAGACGATCTGCAGCGGCTCGCCGCCGCCAACGCTGACGGTGGTGACGCGCAGCTTGTCAGCGTTCGGGTGCTGGACCACGGTCAGCACCTCGCCGATCACCACGCCGCTGAACGGCGGTGCCACCGGCACGACGGCATCGACCTCGAGACCGGCCATGGTGAGCTGGTGCGCCAGCGCGGCGGTGTCGACCGCCGGGTTCACGAGCTGGCGCAGGCGCTGTTCGCTGAATTGCATGATTCACTCGCTTGCCTGGAGTTCAGGCTGACTCTTCAATTTTTTCCGCCGGACAAATTCAATTGAAACAGCGGCTTGCAAGGTTTTCCCGAGGTCGCCGGCGAAATCAGGCAAACTGCTTCAGGAAGCGCACATCGTTGTCGAAGAACAGGCGCAGGTCGTTGACACCGTAGCGCAGCATGGCGAAACGCTCCACGCCCATGCCGAAGGCGAAGCCCTGGAACCTGTCCGGGTCGATGCCGCAGTTCTTCAGCACCTGCGGATGCACCATGCCGCAGCCCAGCACCTCCAGCCAGCCGGTCTGCTTGCAGACACGGCAGCCGCTGCCCGAGCACATCACGCACTGGATGTCGACTTCCGCCGAGGGCTCGGTGAACGGGAAGTAGGACGGGCGGAAGCGCACCGCCAGTTCCTTCTCGAAGAACACGCGCAGGAAGTCCTCGATCACGCCCTTGAGGTCGGCGAAGCTGACGTTCTCGTCGATCAGCAGGCCCTCGACCTGATGGAACATGGGCGAATGCGTGAGGTCGGAGTCGCAGCGGTAGACACGGCCCGGGCAGACGATGCGGATCGGCGGCTGCTGGCTTTCCATGACGCGCACCTGCACCGGCGANGCGCCTCGAAATTGTGAAAGTCGTCTTCCACTTCGGGACCGTCGGCGACAGTGAAGCCGACGTGGGTGAAGAAGTCCTCGATTCGCTCCAGCACGCGCGTGACCGGGTGCAGACCGCCGGGCGCCTGACCGCGGCCGGGCAGCGAGACATCGATGCGTTCGGCCTGCAGCTGCTGCGCCAGCGCGGCGGCTTCCAGAGCCTGCTTGCGGTCGTTGAGGGCGCCGGTGATGGCCTCGCGGGCGGCGTTCAGCTCGGCACCGAAAGCGCGGCGCTCTTCATCGGAGAGCTGCCCCATGCGCCGCGACAGCTCGCTGAGCTGGCTCTTCTTGCCCAGATACTGCACGCGCAGGGCTTCCACCGCCGCGCCGTCTTCCGCTCCGGCCAGCGCGGCCAGTGCCTGCGCTACCAGTGTTTGCAAATCACTCATGACATCCCGTTCCCGACAGGGGCTGACTCTGGGTGGCCCGGCACCCGCGCGTGCACGGATACCGGGCCGGAAAACAGAAAGGGGAAGAACCTGTGACAGCCCTTCCCCTTTGTGCTTGCCCGCCGGCGTGAGCCGGCAGGCAAATGACCGCGTTCGATCTGCCGTCAGACGGCATCACGATCAGGCAGCGAGGCTGGCCTTTGCCTTTTCAGCAATCGCGGTAAAACCGGCAGCATCATGCACGGCGATGTCTGCCAGCACACGACGGTCGATTTCGATCGACGCCTTCTTCAGGCCGTTGATCAGACGGCTGTAGGACAGACCGTTCAGACGCGCGGCGGCGTTGATACGGGCGATCCACAGCGCGCGGAACTGGCGCTTCTTCTGGCGACGGTCGCGGTAGGCATACTGGCCGGCCTTGATGACCGCCTGGAATGCCACGCGATAGACGCGGGAACGGGCACCGTAGTAGCCCTTGGCGCGATCCAGAACCTTCTTGTGACGACGATGGGCGATAACGCCACGCTTTACACGAGCCATTCTTCAGTCCTCCATCCGATCACAGGTTAGGCAGCATGCGCTCGACGCTCGGGACGTCGCAGGCAGCAACCATGGACATCGGACGCAGCTGACGAATGCGCTTGGCCGACTTCTTGGTGAGGATGTGGCGCTTGAAGGCCTGCTTGCGCTTGAAGCCGTTCGCCGTCTTCGCGAAGCGCTTTGCGGCGCCGCGCTTGGTCTTGATCTTTGCAGACATGTTGTCTTACCTCGTTAGTGACCCTTGCGGCCATGCCCGGGAGGTCCGCAGACCCGGCCCGGAGAGACCTGGGGGTAAGCCGCAAATCAGCGTCCTGCCGACTTACTTCTTTTTCTTGGGGCCGATGAGCATGCCCATCATGCGCCCTTCCAGTTTCGGGTGTTGTTCCACAACCCCGATCTCGGCCAGATCGGCCTCGATTCTCTGAAGCTGCTTGAGACCCAGCTCCTGATGCGCCATTTCACGACCGCGGAAGCGGAGCGTGATCTTGCATTTGTCACCGTCTTCCAGGAAGCGCACGATGTTGCGCAGCTTCACCTGGTAGTCGGCCTCTTCGGTGCCCGGACGCAGCTTGATCTCCTTGATCTGGACCTGATGCTGCTTCTTCTTGGCTTCCTTGGCCTGCTGCTTCTTCTCGAAGACGAACTTGCCGTAGTCCATGATGCGGCAGACCGGTGGTTCGGCGTCAGCAACGATCTCCACCAGGTCCAGCTCCACCGCCTCGGCGGCAGCCAGCGCTTCACGAATGGACACAATGCCCACCTGCTCGCCATTCTGGTCGATCAAACGCACTTCGCGGTGCTTGATGTCCCCGTTGATGGGCGCGCGCTTGCTGTCACGACCCTGCTTGTTATCCGGCTTAATGTTCTTTACTCCACAACTCGGCCCTTCCGGGCAATATCCGCAGCCAGCACGGCGGCAAAGGCTTCCACGGTCATGACACCGAGGTCTTCGCCGGCACGCGTGCGCACGGCCACGGTACCTTGTTCCGCTTCACGCTCGCCAATCACCAGCAGATAGGGAATGCGCTGGAGCGTGCGCTCGCGGATTTTATAGCCAACCTTCTCGTTTCTCAAGTCGCTGAAGGCGCGGAAACCTTGGGATTTCAAGGCGTTTTCGACGGAAAGCACGGCATCGGCCTGCTTGTCGGTGATATTCATGACGCAGACCTGCTGCGGCGACAGCCAGGCCGGCAGGATACCGGCGTAGTTTTCCAGCAGCATGCCGATGAAGCGCTCGAACGAGCCGAGGATGGCGCGGTGCAGCATGATCGGGCGCTGGCGGCTGTTGTCCTCGGCGATGAAGCTGGCGTCCAGGCGCTCCGGCAGGTTGGGATCGTACTGCAGGGTGCCGCACTGCCAGGCACGGCCGAGGCAGTCGTGCAGGGTGAACTCGATCTTGGGGCCGTAGAAGGCGCCCTCGCCCGGCTGGTACTGCCAGGGCAGGCCGGACTCGTCCAGCGCCTGCGCCAGCGCCTGCTCGGCGCGGTCCCACTGCTCTTCGCTGCCAATGCGCTTGGCCGGACGCGTGGACAGCTTCAGGCTGATGTCGTGGAAGCCGAAGTCGGCGTAGACATCGAGCGTGAGACGAATGAAGTCGGCGGCCTCCTGGCGCACCTGCGCCTCGGTGCAGAAGATGTGCGCGTCATCCTGCGTGAAGCCGCGCACGCGCATGATGCCGTGCAGCGCGCCCGAAGGCTCGTTGCGGTGGCAGGCGCCGAACTCGGCCAGGCGCAGCGGCAGGTCGCGGTAGGACTTCAGGCCCTGGTTGAAGACCTGCACGTGGCACGGGCAGTTCATCGGCTTCACCGCGTAGTCGCGGTTCTCCGACGCCGTGGTGAACATGTTCTCGGCGTAGTTGCCCCAGTGCCCGGACTTCTCCCACAGCACGCGGTCGACAACCTGCGGCGTGCGCACCTCCTGGTAGCCGTGCTCGCGCTGCACGCGGCGCATGTACTGCTCGACCTCCTGCCAGATGGTCCAGCCGTTGGGGTGCCAGAACACCATGCCCGGCGCCTCTTCCTGCAGGTGGAACAGGTCCAGCGCCTTGCCGATGCGGCGATGGTCGCGCTTCTCGGCCTCCTCGATGCGCTGGATGTAGGCCGCGAGCTGCTTCTTGTCGGCCCAGGCGGTGCCGTAGACACGCTGCAGCTGCTCGTTCTTGGAGTCGCCGCGCCAGTAGGCGCCGGACAGCTTGGTGAGCTTGAAGACCTTGAGGAAACGCGTGTTGGGCACGTGCGGGCCGCGGCACATGTCGACGTATTCCTCGTGGTAGTACAGGCCCATGGCCTGCTCGTCGGGCATGTCCTCGACCAGGCGCAGCTTGTAGTCCTCGCCACGGGCCGTGAACACCTCGATGACCTCGGCGCGCGGGGTCATCTTCTTGACCACGTCGTAGTCCCTGGCGATCAGCTCGGCCATGCGCTTCTCGATGGCGGCCAGGTCATCGGGCGTGAACGGACGCTCGTAGGCGATGTCGTAATAGAAGCCTTCGGCGATCACCGGGCCGATGACCATCTTCGCGGTCGGGAACAGCTGCTTGACGGCGTGGCCGACCAGGTGGGCGCAGGAGTGGCGGATGATCTCCAGGCCGTCCTCGTCCTTGGGCGTGATGATCTGTAGCTGCGCATCCTCGCCGATGAGGTCGCAGGCGTCGATCAGGCGCGCTTCGCCGCCGGCGCTCGGGGTCACCCTGCCGGCCAGGGTCACTTTCGCCAGGCCCGGGCCGATGCTGGTGGCGACATCCATCACCGAAACCGGGTGATCGAAACTGCGCTGCGAGCCGTCGGGCAAGGTGATGACCGGCATGGGAACTCCTGAATGTATGGGGTGGCCGACAGACGGCCCGAAAATGCAAGGGCGGAAGTTTAGGTCAAAAACGCCAGCTGTAGAACAGCGTGATGGCCGACTCCAGCGAGGTCACCGCCTCCAGCGACAGCTTCTTGCTGAACTGGTAGCGCAGCTTGATCGACTGCGTGGGCTCGAACACGCCCATGCCGAAGCTCAGGTAGAGGTCCGGACGCACGTAGCCGGACAGCGCGACCTGGGTCTGGTCGCTGTCACCGTCGGTGCCGAGCGCGAAGTCCTTGATGCCGAGACGGCTGCCGAAGCGCTCCAGCACGCCGGTGCTGCCGCCGAGCTTGAGCGCGGCGCCCAGCGCCAGGGCCTGGCGTTCGGCCGCCGTGGGCTCGGCGCTGTTGCGCAGCGAGCGCCCGAGCACCAGCAGCGACAGGATCTCCTCCTGTGCCATGGGCTCGTCGGCGTAGAGCTCGACCTGCGGCGCCGAGGCGCGGCCGGACACGCGCACGCCGACGGTGACGCCGTCGACCGTGCGCTCGGCCTCGAGGCGGATGTCCGGGCGCGCCAGCGGGCCGGCGAACAGCACGCGCCCGGTGGTGATCTCCAGGCGCTGGCCGTAGGCCTCGTAGACCGCATCCTCGCCCAGGCGCAGCTCGCCGTGCGCGCTCAGCACCTCGCCCGGGCGCTGCAGCAGCTGCAGATGCCCGAGCA
>NZ_PTQZ01000086.1 GCF_002943415.1 Amnimonas aquatica
TTTCGAGCCCGATTCAGATCAGGTCGTGACATGGCTATCAGCGAGCGCCGCGAGCGCAAGCTCCAAGAGCGTGAAAAGCGGTTGCTGGCGAAGGCGCGCGAGCTCATCGTGCGTGACGGCCTGCTCAACCTGCAGATGGCGCGCCTCGCGGAAGAGGGCGACTGCGCCATGGGCACGCTCTACCAGCATTTCTCCAGCAAGGAGGACCTGCTGCTGGCGCTGACCACGGAAAGCGTGGCCGAGCATGCCGACCTGTTCCACCGCGCGGGCGCCTGGAAGGCGTCGACGCGCGACCGCATGATGGCCATCACCGTGGCCGACATGATCTTCGTGCAGCGCAGCCCGGAGCATTTCCGCATCGCCCAGTACGTCCACTGCGACGTGGTCTGGAACGCGGCCAGCCTGGCCCGGCGCGAGGAGCACTTCGAGGTCAGCCAGCCGCTGTGCGACATCGTGCAGCGCATCGTCAACGAGGCCATCGCCCGTGGCGACCTGAAGAGCAACGGCCTGTCCAGCGAGGCGCTGTCGACCGGCTGCTGGGCGCTGTCGCTCGGCATCCATTCGCTGGTGCANGCCAATCTGCTCAACGGCATGGGCTGGCTTCCCCTGGTCGACACGGCGGACCCCGCCGCGCTCGACGATTTGATCGCGCGTATTCGCACGGAGGTTTTTCATGAGCTGTGTTCACAAGCCTGAGTGGCGGCGCAGTCTGCTCGCGCTGGCGCTGATGACGGCCGCCCCCGGCCTGTCGGCCATGACGCTGAGCGAGGCCTGGCAGCGCGCGCTGAAGACCGATCCGGTCGCGGCCTCGGCGCTTGCCGGCCGCGATGCCGACCGCGAGGCCGGCGTGCAGGAGCGCGCCACCCGCCTGCCGCAGCTCAATGCCGTCGGCACCTGGCAGAACACCGACAGCAAGGTCACCCAGGCGCCGCCGCCCGCGACTGGTGGCTACAGCGAGGACTACGATGGCTGGTCGGCGACCGCCGAGCTGCGCCAGCCGCTGTTCCGCTACGACTGGCTGGCCCGCGGCCGCCGCGCCGAGGCGCGCGACCAGCTCGCCGAGCTGGGCTATGCCAGCCGCATCCAGGCGCTGATCTCGCGCGTCGCCGAGCGCTACCTCGCGGTGCTGCAGGCGCGCAACGAGCTCGGTCTGGCCGAGGCCGAGGCCGACGCCGTGCGCCGCTCGCTGGATGACACGCGCAAGCGTTACGAGGTGCAGCTGGTGCCGGGCACCGACCTGAAGGAAGCCCAGGCCCGTGACGACCTCGCGCAGGCGCAGCTGCTGTCGGCCCGCCAGGGGCTGGAAGCGGCGCAGGACGCGTTCGAGGAAACCACCGGCGACTCGGGTCGCGAAGGCCTGTCGACGCTGGCCGCCGATACCGCGCTGCCTCTGCTGGACAGCAGCGATGTCGAAACCTGGGTGCAGCGTGCCCGCAGCACCAGCCCGGCCTTCCTGCAGGCGCAGGCGAGCTGGCAGGTGGCGCGCGCCGATGTCGAGAGCCGCCGCAGCGATGCGCTGCCGGTGGTCGACCTGGTGGCGTCGCACACGCGCCAGGACCAGGCCGATTCGCAGGTCGGCATCGAGGGCAACAGCACCGTGATCGGTGTCGAGGTCCGGGTGCCGCTGTTCGCCAGTGGCGCCAATGTCAGCAAGGTGCGCGAGGCCGCTGCCCGCCTGCGCGCCGCCGAGGCCGAGCGTGACCGCGTCGAGCGCGAGCTGCTGCGCGAGACCCGCCGCCTGGTGCGCGACGTGCAGACGGCGCGGGCGCAGGCCTCGGCCTACCAGCGCGCGGTGGAGTCGGCGCAGGCCGCCGAGCAGGCCACCCGCTACGGCTACGAGGCCGGCAAGCGCACCATCACCGACGTGCTCAACGCGCAGTCGAACACCGTGCAGGCGCGCCGCAACCTCGACCAGAGCCGCTACGACGTGCTGCTGAAAACGCTGCAACTGAAACAACAGGCAGGCACGCTGGGTCCCGATGACCTGGCCGCCATCGACCAACTGCTGACCCCCGCTTCGTAAGCCAAGGATTTCGTCATGAACAAGCGCATGTTTTGGATGTTGGTCATCACCGGCCTGGTGTTCGGCGGTGTCTTCGGCTTCAAGTGGTTCGGCAACAAGATGATGAACCAGTTCTTCGACAACATGCCGGTGCCGCCGGCATCGGTGTCGTCGGCCGAAGCCCGCAGCGAAAGCTGGATGAGCAGCCTGGCCGGTGTCGGCACGGTGATCGCCAGCAACGGCACCGAGGTCACCACCGAGGCCGGCGGCATCGTCGCGGCCCTGCACTTCGAGTCCGGCGCCAAGGTGAAGAAGGGCGATCTGCTGGTCACGCTGTCGGCGGGCACCGAGCAGGCCGACCTGCTGCGCCTGCAGGCCCAGGCCACGCTGGCGAAGTCCGAGCTGGGCCGCCTGGAGCGCCTGTACAAGCTCGAAGCCATCTCCAAGTCCGAGCTGGACCGTGCCGAGACCGACTACAGCGCCGCCCGCGCCGCCACCGAGAGCCAGCGCGCCAAGCTGGCGCAGAAGGTGATCCGAGCGCCGTTCAGCGGCCAGCTCGGCATCCGCAAGGTGAATGTCGGCGAGTACCTGAATCCGGGCACGCCGATCGTCACCCTGCAGGCCCTCGACCCGGTCTATGTCGACTTCACGCTGCCCGAGCAGGATCTGGCGCAGGTCGCCACCGGCCAGACCGTGACGGTCTCGGTCGATGCCCACGGCGACCGCCGCTTCACCGGCAAGGTGTCGGCGGTGGAGCCGCTGATCGACAGCCAGACGCGCAACTTCAAGGTCCGGGCCACCTTCGCCAACGCCGATGCCGCCCTGCGTCCGGGCCTGTTCGCGCGCGCCAGCGTGGCGCTGGCCGACAGCCGCGACGTGGTGGTGATCCCGCGCACGGCGGTCAGCTACAACCCCTACGGCAACTCGGTCTACGTGATCCAGAAGGCCGAGGCGCCGGCCGGCCAGGCCGGTGCGGATGCCGCCGGTGGTGCCAAGGCCGAGAACAGTGCTGCCAAAGCTGAAGATGGCACCGGCGAGCAGCTGGTGGTGCGCCGCCGCTTCGTCAAGACCGGCGAGGCTCGTGGCGACCTGGTGGTGATCACCGAGGGCCTGAAGGCCGGCGAGCAGGTGGCGACCAGCGGCCTGCTCAAGCTGCAGAACGACAGCCCGGTCATCATCAACAACACGGTCCAGCCCTCGGCCTCGGCGACGCCGACGCCGGCTGAAAGCTGATCCGGGGTTCAAACATGAAATTCACGGATATCTTCATCAAAAGACCGGTGCTGGCCATGGTGGTCAGCCTGCTCATCCTGCTCATGGGGCTGAAGTCGGCGTTCGACCTCAACGTGCGCCAGTATCCCGAGCTGCAGAATGCGGTCATCACGGTCTCCACCACCTATGTCGGCGCCGACGCCGACCTGGTGCAGGGCTTCATCACCACGCCGCTGGAGCGCGAGATCGCCTCGGCGCAGGGCATCGACTACATCAAGTCGACCAGCCTGTCCGGGGTCAGCTCGATCCAGGCCTACCTGCGCCTCGACTACGACCCCAACGTGGCGCTGACGCAGATCGCGGCCAAGGTCAACAAGCTGCGCAACCAGCTGCCCGAAGCCTCGGAGGATCCGGTCGTGGCGCTGTCGGTGGGTGACACCACGGCGGCCATGTACCTGTCGTTCTATTCCGACATTCTCGACAACAACCAGATCACCGACTACCTGGTGCGCGTGGTCGAGCCCAAGCTGGCCACCGTGCCCGGCGTGCAGCGCGCGCAGATCCTCGGTGACCGCACCTTCGCCATGCGCATCTGGATGAAGCCGGACCGCATGGCCGCCCTCGGCGTCACCGCCAGCGATGTCTATGGCGCGCTGGGCCGCAACAATGTGCTGGCGGCGCTGGGCACGACCAAGGGCAGCATGGTGCAGGTCGACCTGACCGCGTCCACCGACCTGCAGACGCCGGAGCAGTTCAAGGCCCTGGTGGTGCGCTCGCAGGACGATGCCATCATCCGCCTCGGCGATATCGCCGATGTCGTGCTGGGCTCGGAGAACTACAGCACCGACGTGTCGTTCAACGGCAAGAGCGCGACCTTCATGGGCATCGAGGTGGCGCCGGACGCGAACTCGCTGGATGTCATCAAGCGCGTGCGCGACGAGGTCTGGCCGCAGATCCTGGCGCAGCTGCCGGAGGGTCTGGAGGCCAACATCCCCTATGACTCCACGCGCTACATCAACGACGCCATCAAGGAAGTGATCAAGACGCTGATCGAGGCCGTGGCCATCGTCATCGTGGTGATCTACCTGTTCCTGGGCTCCATGCGCAGCGTGCTGATTCCGGCGGTGACGGTGCCGCTGTCCATGATCGGCGCCTGCTTCCTCATGCTGCTCATGGGCTTCTCGATCAACCTGCTGACGCTGCTGGCCTTCGTGCTCGCCATCGGCATGGTGGTCGACGACGCCATCATCGTGCTGGAGAACATCCATCGCCACATCGAGGAGGGGCTGAAGCCCTTCGACGCGGCGATCAAGGGTGCGCGCGAGCTGGTCGGGCCGGTCATCGCCATGACCATCACGCTGGTCGCGGTGTATCTGCCGATCGGTTTCGTCGGCGGCCTGACCGGGGCGCTGTTCGTGGAGTTCGCGTTCACGCTGGCCGGCGCCGTGCTGCTCTCGGGCATCATCGCGCTGACGCTGTCGCCCATGATGTCGGCCATGCTGCTGCGCTCGCACAACGAGGAGAAGGACAACCGTTTCGCCAACTGGCTGAACGAGAAGTTCGAGCGCATGAGCCAGGGCTACCAGCGCAAGCTCAACGGCGCGCTCGACGACAAGCACGTGATCCTGACCTTCGGTGCCATCGTGCTGGTGTCGTGCTTCTTCCTGTTCAAGACCTCGCCGACCGAGCTGGCACCGGAAGAGGACCAGGGCTTCTTCATGATCTTCTCGACCAGCGACTCGTTCTCGTCGCTGGATTACCTGACCTCGTTCACCAACGAGCTGACCAAGATCGCCAACGCCATTCCGGAGAAGGAGAACTACTTCCTGCTCAACGGCGTCGGCGGCGGCGGTTCGGCGGTGGGCTCGAACACGGCCATCTCCGGTATCGTGCTCAAGCCCTGGACCGAGCGCACGCGCGGCACCAAGGAAGTGCTCGACGAGACCACGGTCAAGGTCAACGATGTCGCCGGCCTGCAGAACGCGGTGTTCGCGCCGCCGTCGCTGCCCAGCGGCGGCAGCGGCTTCCCGATCGAGTTCGTGATCACCGGCACGGCGTCGTCGCAGGCCATGCTCGATGCCGGCGACGAGGTGCTGGGCAAGGCCATGGCGAGCAAGAAGTTCATCTTCATGCAGAGCGACCTGAAGATCGACAAGCCGCAGGTCAAGGTCGAGGTCGACCGCGAGAAGGCCGCGCTGCTGGGTATCGACATGAACATGCTGGCGGCGGACATGTCGGCCATGCTCTCCGGCGGCTACGTCAACCGCTTCAGCATGGAGTCGCGCTCGTACAAGGTGATTCCGCAGGTGCAGCGCGCCGAGCGTCTGAACCCGGACCAGCTGTCGCAGTACTACACGCGCACGGCCAGCGGCGAGCTGATTCCGCTGTCGACCGTGGTGACCCTGCGCGAGACGGTGCAGCCGCAGTCGCTGAACCGCTTCCAGCAGCTCAATGCCGTGACCCTGTCGGGCGTGCCGCGTCCGGGCGTGACCATGGGCGAGGCGCTGGGCGTGCTGGAGGCGGCGGCGTCCGAACTGCCGAAGGAATATGGCGTGGACTACGCCGGCCAGTCGCGTCAGTACAAGACCGAAGGCTCGGCGCTGATCGTCAGCTTCTTCTTCGCGCTGGTCATCATCTACCTGGTGCTGGCGGCGCAGTTCGAGTCCTTCCGCGACCCGATCATCATGCTGATCACGGTGCCGATGTCGATCTGCGGGGCGTTGCTCTGCCTCAACATCGCGGCGTTCTTCCAGGTGCCCGGGGCGAGCATCAACATCTACACCCAGGTCGGCCTGGTGACGCTGATCGGCGTGATCTCCAAGCACGGCATCCTGATCGTGGAGTTCGCCAACCAGCTGCAGAGGCAGGGTCGCGACAAGCGTCGCGCCATCGAGGAGGCGGCGGCCATCCGTCTGCGTCCGGTGCTGATGACCACGGCGGCGCTGGTGCTGGCCATGCTGCCGCTGCTGATCGCTACCGGTCCGGGCGCGGCCTCGCGCTTCTCCATGGGCTTGGTGATCGCCACCGGCATGACCATCGGCACGCTGTTCACGCTGTTCGTGGTGCCGGCCATGTACCTGTACCTGGGGCATGAGCACAAGGCCGATCCCGCCGATGGCGCCACCTCCGGGCCGGACGCTCCGGTCAGGGAAGCGACATGACCGCGCTGCTGCTCACGCTTGCCGCCCTCAGCATCTGGCTCTACCAGGATGCCGGGCGGCGTCAGCTGAGTTCGCCGCTGGCCTGGGTGGTGCTGCTCTGGTTGCTGGGTCCGCTAGCCATGGCGATCTACTGGACGCGGCGCCCGCTGTTTGCCGGCGAGTACCGCAGCGGCGGCCGCGTCTGGAGCTTCCTCAAGGCCTTCCTGCTGGCGGTCACGGCCTGGGCGCTGCTGCTGTTCGCGCTGTTCTCGGTCTGGCTGGGTTCGTTCGTGCCGGGCGTGATCCTGTTCGGCGTGCTCTTCGGCCTGGTCATGCTGCTCGGTGGCGGCTGGCTGCTGGTCGCCTGCGGCCTGCTGCTGGCGGCCTGGCTTCTGCGCGACCGCTCGGTGGAGCTCGGCCCGACCCACGCCGCGCTGGCCGGCCAGCCGGTGCCGCGTCCGGGTGATGCCCTGCTCAAGGTGATCTTCGTGGCCGGCCTGATCGGCGTCTTCGTGCTCACCGAACCTTCGCACCCGCAATGGGTCGAGACGGTGGAGTGGCAGAGCGTGCCTGGTC
>NZ_PTQZ01000087.1 GCF_002943415.1 Amnimonas aquatica
GCCCTTCGGATGACAAGGCGACGCTGGCCGACGTCCTCGCCCTGCCCGATGACGCCCCGCCGGGCCTGCGCCACGCCCTGTATCCGGCCGGGCGCCTCGACCACGACTCCGAAGGCCTGCTGCTGCTGACCAACCACGGTCCCTGGCAGGCGCGCGTCGCCGATCCGCGCTTCCGGCTGCGCAAGACCTACCATGTGCAGGTTGAAGGTATGGTGACCGACGAGGCGCTGGCGCGGCTGCTTGCCGGCGTGGCGCTCAGCGACGNCCGTGTTCCCGCCGCGCGAGCCGCCGGTACGCTACCGCGCCAGCATTCCCACCGACTGGCTGGAGATCGTGCTCGACGAGGGCCGCAACCGCCAGGTGCGGCGCATGACCGCCGCGGTCGGGCTGCCGACGCTGCGGCTGGTGCGCGTCGGCATCGGCCCGTGGACGCTGGACGACCTGGCCGCCGGCGAAAGCCGCCTGGTCGCCGCGGACGAGGCCGTGCGCACGCTGGGCGAGCCCCGCCAGGATGGCCGGCGCAGGCGCCACCCCGATCGCTGAGCCGATGCCGGACGGCGGCACGGCCGTGTCATGCCCGGCATTCCTTGCTAGCATTGCCGGCTTGTCATCCGCCCATCGCAACAGGTCGTCACCCAGCCCATGAGCGCCCCGCCGGACCTCCCCGCCGCCCAGCCGGCCTCCCCGCCCGCCGCCCGCGCGCAGGCCACCGGCCGAAAGGTCATCGTCGGCATGTCCGGCGGCGTCGACTCGTCGGTGTCGGCGGCACTGCTGCTGCGCCAGGGCTGGCAGGTCGAAGGCCTGTTCATGAAGAACTGGGAAGAGGACGACGGCACCGAATACTGCACCGCGCGCGAAGACCTGGCCGATGCCCAGGCGGTCTGCGACCGGCTCGGCATCCACCTGCACAAGGCCAACTTCGCCGCCGAATACTGGGACCGCGTGTTCGAGCACTTCCTGCACGAGTACCAGGCCGGACGCACGCCGAACCCGGACATCCTGTGCAACAAGGAGATCAAGTTCCGCGCCTTCCTGGACTATGCCCTGACGCTGGGCGCGGACTACATCGCCACCGGCCACTACACCCGCCGCGGCGAGGCCGATGCCGCCGGCGTGGCACCGCTGCTGCGCGGGCTCGACGCGAACAAGGACCAGAGCTACTTCCTGCACGCCGTCGCCGGCAGCCAGATCGCGCGCACGCTGTTCCCGGTCGGAGACATGGAAAAGCCCGAGGTGCGGCGCATCGCCGGCGAGCTCGGCCTGGCCACCGCAGCCAAGAAGGACTCGACCGGCATCTGCTTCATCGGCGAGCGGCGCTTCCGCGACTTCCTGAAGCAGTACCTGCCGGCACGGCCGGGGCTGATCGAGACCGACGGCGGCAAGGTCATCGGGCACCACGAAGGCCTGATGTACTACACGCTGGGCCAGCGCCAGGGCATCGGCATCGGCGGCCAGAAGGACGCCGCCGAGGCGGCCTGGTATGTGGTCGCCAAGGACCTCGAGCGCAATGTGCTGGTGGTCGGCCAGGGCCACGAGCATCCGCTGATGCTCAGCCGCGGCCTGATCGCGCGCCACATCGACTGGGTCGCCGGCGAGCCGCCTGCGCTGCCGCTGGCCTGCACCGCCAAGACCCGCTACCGCCAGCCCGACCAGGCCTGCAGCGTGAGCCGCGACGCCGACGGCGCGTACCGGGTGGTGTTCGAACAGCTGCAGCGCGCCGTCACCCCCGGCCAGTCGGTGGTTTTCTATCAGGATGAGGTCTGCCTCGGCGGCGGCGTCATCGAGGAGACATTCAAGGCATGAGTTCCCTGCATCGCGACAAGACCCTGGCGCTGGCCGCCGTGTTCCAGGCCGCCGGCCTGGCCAACGAGCTGGCCAGGCGCGGCCAGGCCGACGCCGAGGCGGAGGCCTTCCTGCTGCGCTCGGTGCTGGTCATGGACACCGACACGGCCGGCGACATCTATCCGGATGCGCAGGGGCTGACGCGCGGGCTGACCTGGCTGGAAGGCTGCTTCATGGAGCAGGGACGCGGCCTGGAGCACGCCGGCGAGATCATCCGCCTGGCGCTGGCCATCCTCCAGGTCGAGCGCCAGTTCCAGCGCAATCCGGAGGTGCAGGAGCTGCTGCGCCAGCGCCTCGACTCGGTGCAGCGCCAGCGCGCGCTGAAGCCGAACATGAGCCAGTCCGAGCTGTCCGCGCTGCTCGGCTCGGCCTATGTCGACAGCCTGGGCACACTGCGTTTCCGCGTGCAGATCCGGGGCAACGCGCAACAGCTGCAGGCACCGGGCATGGCCGAGCGCATCCGCGCGGTGCTGCTGGCCGGCGTGCGCGCGGCCTGGCTCTGGCACCGCCTCGGCGGCCGGCGCTGGCACCTGGTGTTCACGCGCGGCCAGATCCTGCAGGAAATCCGCGCGATCGCCAAATCGGTGTAAACTTCGCGCCCGGTATCCGCCACCGGCTGCATCCAGCCATTTTAGACAGACTTTCGCCAGCCACCCACCGGGTGGCCGGCACCCGCTCATTTTCCGAGACTGACCAGGAGCCCGACATGGCGCTTTCGACCCTGACCGCCCTTTCTCCCGTCGATGGCCGCTACGCCGGCAAGGTGGACGCGCTGCGCCCCGTGTTCAGCGAGTTCGGCCTGATCCGCGCCCGTGTCGAAGTCGAAGTGCGCTGGCTGCAGCGCTTGGCCGCCCTGCCCGGCGTGAGCGAAGTGCCGGCGTTCAGCGCCGAAGCAACAGCCTTCCTGGACCGGCTGGTGGCGGACTTCTCGGAAGCCGACGCGGAGTGGATCAAGACCACCGAGCGCACCACCAACCATGACGTGAAGGCGGTCGAATACTTCCTCAAGGACCGCGTCGCCGCCCTGCCGGAACTGAACGCGGTCAGCGAATTCATCCACTTCGCCTGCACTTCGGAAGACATCAACAACCTGTCGCACGGCCTCATGCTGAAAGCCGGCCGCGACATCGCGCTGGCGCAGATGCAGGCCGTGACCGATGCCATCCGCGCGCTGGCGCACCAGCACGCCGAGCTGCCGATGCTGTCGCGCACGCACGGCCAGACCGCCTCGCCGACCACGCTGGGCAAGGAAATGGCCAACGTCGCCTACCGCCTGCAGCGCCAGGTCGCGCAGCTCGCCGCGGTGCCGCTGCTGGGCAAGATCAACGGCGCCGTGGGCAACTACAACGCCCACCTGACGACCTATCCGGAAGTCGACTGGCAGGCCAACGCCGAGGCCTTCGTGACCTCGCTGGGCCTGGCCTGGAACCCGTACACCACGCAGATCGAGCCGCACGACTACATCGCCGAGTACTTCGACGCCGTGCGCCGCTTCAACACCATCCTCATCGACTTCGACCGCGATGTCTGGGGCTATATCTCGCTGGGCTACTTCAAGCAGAAGCTGAAGGAAGGCGAAGTCGGCTCCTCGACCATGCCGCACAAGGTCAACCCGATCGACTTCGAGAACTCGGAAGGCAACCTCGGCCTCGCCAACGCCATCCTCGGCCACCTCGCCGAGAAGCTGCCGGTGTCGCGCTGGCAGCGCGACCTCACCGACTCCACCGTGCTGCGCAACCTCGGCGTCGGCCTGGCGCACAGCGCCATCGCCTACGATGCTGCGCTCAAGGGCATCGGCAAGCTGGAAGTGAACCCGCAGCGCCTGGCCGAAGACCTCGACGCCTCCTGGGAAGTGCTGGGCGAAGCCGTGCAGACGGTGATGCGCCGCTACGGCATCGAGAAGCCGTACGAGAAGCTGAAGGCGCTGACGCGCGGCAAGGGCATCGACCGCGACAGCCTGCGCGCGTTCATCGACACCCTGGACATGCCGGAAGCGGCGAAGGCCGAGCTGCGCGAGCTGACGCCGGGCGGCTACATCGGCAACGCCATCGCCCAGGCCCGCCGCGTCTGACGCGGCGGCCGGCGGCGCCCCGCGCGGCGCCGCGAGACTGATCGCGCAAGACCGACCACGCAACAGACAGGGCCCGAACCCGGCCCGAGGAACCCGCCATGCTGATCACGCCCGGTGTCGTTGACCGCTGCCTCGCCGACGAGCCCCTGCCCTGGCTGGGCGGCCTGCGCCCGAGCGAGTTCCTGCGCGACTACTGGCAGAAAAAGCCGCTTCTGGTACGCAACGCCTTCCCCGCCCTGGAGGCACTGCTGGAGCCGGCCGAGCTGCTGGAGCTGGCGGAGACCGAAGGCGCCGAGAGCCGGCTCATCATCGAGAACGGCAAGGAGCCGTGGGAGCTGCGCGACGGTCCTTTCCACGAGACCACCTGGCGCAAGCTGCCGAAGACCGGCTGGACCGCGCTGGTGCAGGCCGTGGACCACTACCTGCCGCCGCTGGCCGACCTGCTCGACCACTTCAGCTTCATTCCGGCCTGGCGCATCGACGATGTCATGGTGTCCTACGCCGTGCCCGGCGGCTCGGTGGGTCCGCACTTCGACCAGTACGACGTGTTCCTGATCCAGGGTCCGGGCGAGCGCCGCTGGCAGCTAGGCGACCCCTGCGATGACAGCACGCCGCGCCATCCGCACGCGAAGCTCAAGCTGCTGGCCGACATGCCGGTGCGCTTCGACGAGGTGCTGGGCCCCGGCGACCTGCTCTACGTGCCGCCCGGCCTGGCGCACAACGGCGTGGCCGCGAGCGAGTGCCTGACCTACTCGGTCGGCTTCCGCGCCCCGGCGCTGTCGCACCTGCTGGAACACTGGGTCGATGCCGCGCTGGAAAGCGGCGCCGGCCGCCTGCCCTATCAGGATGCCGGCCGCGCCCCGTCCGCGGCGCCGGCCGGCATCGCCGATGCCGATCTCGACCGCCTGCGCGCCCAGGTCCTCGCCCTGCTGCAGGGCGACCAGCTGCTCGATGCCCTGGCGCCTTCGCTGAGCGAACCCAAGTACGGCGATTACGAACCCGAGGGCGAACCGGTCGAGCCCGACGACCTGCGCGACTTCCTCGCCGACGGCGGCGACCTGTTGCGCGACCCGGCCTCGCGCCTGCTCTGGCTGCCGCCGCGAGCGGCCGCGCAGGAGGGCAGGCAGGAAGGCGCGCTGTGGATCAACGGCGCCGCCTGCGATGTCCCCGAGGAAGTCCTGCCCTGGATGTCGCGGCTGGTGAACGGCCGCCGCCTGCCGGCAGCACTGCTCGCCGATGCCCCCGAAGCCGTGCTGGAGTGGCTGTGCGAACAGCTCGAGCTGGGTCACTGGCTGCCGGTCGACGGACTGGCGCAGCTGGACACGCAGGCAGACGACTGAACCGCGGCCTGCCGGCCCGGGGATCACGCCCGGGCAGGCAGGCCGTCGCAATCCGCCGCAGCGCCATGCCCGCGCCATTCATGTGACAATGTCCCGATGATCAGCCATCGCGCCCTTCCCTACCAGGCCTCGCCCGTGGCCGCCTTCGCCGGTCTCCAGGGCCGGGCCTGGCCGGTCCTGCTCGACAGCCAGGATGCCGGGCGCTGGGATGTGCTCAGCGCCGACCCGCTCGCCACCGCCTGGCAGTCGCCGGCGCGACAGTGGCACGGCAGCGGCATCGCGCTGAGCGACGCCACCGCCGACGGTACGCCTCCCGATGCCTTCGCCATGCTGCAGGCCATGCAGCAGCTCAAGCAGATCACGCCCGCCGCCGGCCTGCCCGCGCTGCCGTTCCACGGCGGCGTGCTCGGCTGCATCGGCTACGCCGCCGACAGCGAGCACGGCCTGCCCGCGCGCCGCCACGACGACTGGCCGCTGGCCACGCTGGCCTACTACGAATGGGCGCTGTGCACCGATCACGCGCAGCGCGCGAGCTGGCTGGTCTGGCAGGACGACATGGCGCCGGAGCACCTGGCCCGGGTGCAGGCCTGGGCCGATGCCCTGTCCCGCACGAGCGTCGCCGGAGCCGCCACGGACACCCCGACGACTGGCACGGACCACGCCGCCCGGACGACCGCGCGCGACCGCTTCGGCATCGTCGAGCCCTTTCGCGCGCTCACTGGTCGCGAGCGCTACGCCCGCGACATCGGGCACATTCACGACCTGATCCGCGCCGGCGACTGCTACCAGGTCAACTACACCCAGGCCTGGGAAGCCCGCCACAGCGGCCGCGTGTGGTCGGTCTACCCGGCCCTGCGCGCCGCCGCGCGCGCCCCCTACGCCTGCTACTGGGGCCTGCCCTGGGGCGAGCTGATCAGCCTGTCGCCGGAACAGTTCCTCGCCGCCGAGCGCCAGCCCGACGGGCACCAGCGCATCACCACCAAGCCGATCAAGGGCACCCGGCGGCGCGCCGAAGACCCTGTCCGGGATGCCGCCGAGGCCGCCGCGCTGCTGGCCAGCGCCAAGGACCGCGCCGAGAACATCATGATCACCGACCTGCTGCGCAACGACCTGGGCAAGCACGCGCTCACCGGCAGCGTGCGGGTCACCGGACTGTGCGCACTGGAAAGCTTCGGCCAGGTGCATCACCTGGTCAGCACCATCGTCGCCGACCTGCCGGCGCAGAGCCCGCTGCCCGACATGCTGCGCGATGCCTTCCCCGGCGGCTCCATCACCGGCGCGCCCAAGAAGCGCACCATGGAGATCATCGAGACCCTGGAACCGACACCGCGCGGCATCTACTGCGGCAGCGTGGTGCTCTGGGATGCCCTGGGCCGGCTCGACAGCAGCATCACCATCCGCACCCTGGTCTCGCGTGACGGCGTGCTGCGCACCTGGGCCGGCGGCGGCATCACCCTGGACTCGCGCTGGGAAGACGAGCTGCAGGAATGCTGGAGCAAGATGGGCGGCCTGATGGCGCTGCTGGAAGACTTCCAGGCCGGCTGAAGGGCATGAGCACCGGGGTCCGGACCGCGCCAACCCCGCCGGATGTC
>NZ_PTQZ01000088.1 GCF_002943415.1 Amnimonas aquatica
AACTTCTGATCACGCCATCAGCAGTGACCGTGTAGCAGAAGGGGCGTGCCGTCGGCACGCCCCTTCTTGCTTTCAGGTCTCAGGAACGCCGCAGCGCCCTCACAAGCCTTCGCGCTTGGCCGCCTGCCAGCGCGCCTCCATGTCATCCAGCGAGGCATCCTGCAATGTACGGCCCTCGGCCCGCAGCGACTGCTCTATATAGCCGAAGCGGCGGCGGAACTTGGCCACGCCGCCGAGCAGCGCCTGCTCGGAATCGACCTTCAGGTGACGCCCGATATTGACGCAGCAGAACAGCACATCACCGAGCTCGTCCTGCAGGTCGGCCTGCGGCGCACCGGTCTCGATGGCTTCCTCCAGCTCGTCGAGTTCCTCGCGCAACTTGGCGATGACGGCGCGCGGATCGTTCCAGTCATAACCGACTTCGCCCGCCCTCGCCTGCAACTTCTCCGCACGCAGCAAGGGCGGCAGGCCGTTGCCGACCTTGTCGAGAAAGGCAGGCTCGCCGTCACGCTGCCCGCCGCCGGCATCACCGGCACCGGCATGGCTGCGCGCGCGCAGAGCCTTCTCGATCGCCTTGATCTGGGCCCACTGCGCGGACACCTGCGCCGGCGTCAGGTCCTGGCGCGGCAAGTCGAGGCGGTCGTCACGGAAGATGTGCGGATGCCGCCGGATCAGCTTGTCGCCGATGGCACGCGCCACGTCATCGAAGACGAAGTCGCCCTGCTCCTCGGCGACACGGGCCTGGAACACCACCTGCAGCAGCAGGTCGCCCAGCTCCTCGCACCAGTCCGGGCGGTCGCCACGGGCGATGGCATCGACCACCTCGTAGGCTTCCTCGATGGCATAGGGCGCCAGCGTCTCCGGCGTCTGTTCCAGATCCCAGGCGCAGCCCTGCAGCGGATCGCGCAGGCGCGCCATGATCAGCAGCAGGCGCTGCAGCGCGGGCGTGTCCGGTACCGGCGGCAACATCACCACGGGCGCATCCGGCCGAGCGCTCACGCGTCACGCCCCGACACGCGGTGCTCGGTCAGCCGGCGCGCCTCGATGACATTGGGCAGCTGCTCGATGCGGGTGAGCACGCGCGACAGCTTGGGCAGCCCCGGCACCTCCAGGGTCAGGCGCATGGTCGCGGTTCCATCCTGCTTGTCGGACTGTGTCTGCACGCCGGTGACATTGACCTGCTCGTTGGCCAGCACCGAGGTGATGTCGCGCAGCAGGCCGGTGCGATCCCAGGCGCGCACCAGCACCTCGACCGGATAGGCCGCGGACTCGCGCGACTGCCACTGCACGCTGACCGTGCGCGCCGGATCCTCCTGCGCCATGCGCAGGTAGTCCGGGCAGCCGCGGGCATGGATGCTGACACCACGTCCCTGGGTGACATAGCCGACGATGGGCTCGCCCGGCACCGGCCGGCAGCAGTTGGCGATGTGGGTGAGCAGGTTGCCCACGCCCTCGATGATGATGCCGGAGCCGTTTTCGCGCGGACTGGGCGCGCGCACCGGCACCGGCAGCGCCAGCTCCTGCTGTGCCGTGCGGTCGAGGTCGTCGGTGAGCGCGTGGGTGACGCGTGCCAGCTGCAGGTCGCCGGCGCCGAGTCCGGCCAGCACATCCTCGCCGTTGCGCACATTGAAGCGCGGCGCAATGCGATCTAGCTCCTGGCGCGACAGCGTCAGGCCGATGCGACTGAGCTCGCGCTCGAGCAGCGTGCGTCCTTCGGCCAGGTTGCCCTCGCGATCCTGCTGCTTGAACCAGTGCCGGACCTTAGCCAGCGCGCGGCTGGTGCCGAGGTAGCCCAGCGTCGGGTTCATCCAGTCGCGGCTGGGCCTGCCGCCGCGCGTGGTCATGACCTCGACCTGCTCGCCGGTCTGCAGCTTGTAGGTGATGGGCACGATGCGCCCGTTCACCTTGGCGCCGCGGCAACCGTGCCCGACCTCGGTGTGGATGTGGTAGGCGAAGTCCAGCGGCGTGGCGCCGGCCTGCATGTCGATGACATGGCCGTCACGCGTGAACACGTAGATGCGCTCGTCGTGGATGGCTTCGTTGATCTGCTCGGCGAGCTCGTCCAGACGCTGGTCGCCGATGTCGTCCTGCCATTCCAGCACCTGGCGCAGCCAGGCGATCTTGTTCTCGTAGCGGGCATCCGAGCGCGACGACTTGCCTTCCTTGTAGGTCCAGTGCGCGCACACGCCGAGCTCGGCTTCCTCGTGCATGTCGAAGGTGCGGATCTGCACCTCCAGCGGCTTGCCGGACGGACCGATGACGGCCGTGTGCAGCGAGCGGTAGCCGTTCTCCTTCGGGGTCGCGATGTAGTCGTCGAACTCCTTCGGAATGTGCTTCCACAGCGAGTGCACGACACCCAGCGCGGCGTAGCAGTCGCGCACCTCGGGCAGCAGGATGCGCACCGCGCGCACGTCGTAGACCTCGTGGAAGCTGATGCCCTTGCGCTGCATCTTCCTCCAGATCGAGTAGATGTGCTTGGCGCGGCCGCTGACTTCCATGCGATCCATGCCCATGCGCCCGAGATTCTCGCGCAGGGTCTGGATCACCTGCTGGATATAGCCATCGCGGTCCAGGCGCTTCTCGTCGAGCAGGCTGGCGATCTGCTTGTAGGCCTCGGGCTCCAGGTAGCGGAACGACAGGTCCTCCAGCTCCCACTTGATGTGGCCGATGCCCAGCCGGTGCGCCAGCGGCGCGTAGATGTCGAAGATTTCGCGGGCCACGCGGCGCTTGCGCTCGTCGCTGGCATCCTTCAGTTCACGGATGGCGAAGGTGCGCTCGGCGAGCTTGATCAGCGGCACGCGCACGTCGTCGATCATCGCGATCAGCATCTTGCGTACATTGTCGAGCTGCTGCGCCTCGCTGACGCCGGCGGCCTGGTGGTCCGGGTTGATCAGCCGGCTGATGGCCGCCATGCGCAGCACGCCGTCGATGAGGTGGGCGATGTCCGGCCCGAAGTCCTTCTCGATGCGCTTGAGCTCGACCCGACCCTCGCGCACCGAGCGGTACAGCACCGCCGCGATCAGCGACTCCTGGTCGAGGTTGAGCTCGGCCAGGATATCGGCCATGGCCAGGCCGGTGAGGAAACTGGAGGTACGGGTCGACCACACGTTGTGGCGGGCCTCGGCCTCGCGATCGAGCTGATCGGCGAACTCGCAGGCGCGCAGCAGCGTTTCCGGGCTGTGCAGCTCGACACGATCCTCCACACGGGAGAGCCATGCCTGCAGGTCGACGCTGCCGTCGTCCCGGGTCGGATAATCCGCGCGAACCTTGACCATGTTGCGTCCTGTCCTTGCCGCCCGGACTGCCTCAGCCTGCCGGACGGCGTTTTTCGAATACGGCGATCGACTCCACATGCGTGGTGTGCGTGAACATGTCCATCACGCCCGCCTGGAGCAGATCATAACCGGCTTTCGCCATCTCCCCGGCATCACGCGCCAGTGTCGCCGGATTGCATGACACATAGACCACGCGATGCGCACCGAATCGCGCCAGGTGCGGAATCACTTCCAGCGCCCCGCTGCGCGCCGGATCGATGAGGATGCGGTCGAAGCCGAGCCCGGCCCAGGGCTGCGTGGAGAAGTCCCGGGTCAGGTCCTGGGCATAGAACGACACATTCGTCAGTCCGTTGGCACGCGCGTTCTCGTAGCCGCGCTCGACCATGGTCGCCACGCCCTCGACCCCGACCACCTCGCGGGCACGGGTGGCCAGCGGCAGGGTGAAGTTGCCGAGGCCGCAGAACAGGTCGAGCACGCGGTCTGTCGGCTGCGGGTCGAGCAGGTCCAGCGCCAGCTTAACCATGCGCTGGTTGATGCCGGCGTTGACCTGGGTGAAGTCGTTGGGGTGGAAGGCCATGGTCAGGCCCTCGCCCGGCCGCCCCGGCGCATCGAAGTCCGGCAGGCGGTAGTACAGGCGGTCACGGCCTTCCTTCGGCCAGACCCGGTGCACGGTGTCGTAGCCGCCCGGCTGCAGGTAGCACTGCCAGCCGCGGTCGGCGCAGAAGCCGGTCAGCGCCTGCACATCCTGCGGTTCCAGCGGCACCAGATGGCGGAACACCAGCGCCACGTCCTGGTACCCGGCCAGCTCGTCGCCGGCCGCCACCTCGATCTGCGCGATGTGGTCGCGCGCGACAAGGCCGGCGATGAGCTGGCGCAGCGGCGTGATGGACTGGCCCAGACGCTGGTCCATGACCGTGCAGGCGTGGATGTCGGCGAGGTAGCTGCCCTGGCGCTCGCGGAAGCCGACCATCAGCGTCTCTTTCTTGATCACGTAGCGCACGCCCAGGCGCGCCTTGCGCCGGTAGGAGGCATGGCCGTGGGTCAGCGGCGGCAGCCAGGTGCCCGGCTGCAGGCCGCCGAAGTGGCGGAGCTGGTCCGCCAGCACCTGCTGCTTGAAGGCGATCTGCGCTGCCGGCGCCATGTGCTGCAGCGAGCAGCCGCCGCAGACGCCGAAATGCGCGCAGGGCGGCGCGACACGATCGGCCGCGGCCTCGAAGACATCGAGCACGGCGGCCTCATCGAACTTGCGGTTGCTGAAGGTGACGCGCGCGCTGACACGCTCGCCGGGCAACGCGCCATCGACGAACACCAGCTTGCCATCGGCATGATGCGCGATACCTCGCCCCTCATGGCTGAGCCGGTCGATGACCAGCTCGACCGGGGGCTGGGCGCGGAGTCTTTCCTTCTTGCGGATACGGGACATGGATCACTCGTCAGGGAATCAGATGGGCACGTTCAGCGGCGGGTCTTCCGCCGGCCAGCCGGCTTCGCCCTCACGCCAGGCCTGCAGGAAATCGAGCAAGTGCGGCTGCCCGGAAGCCTGCAGCACATCGCGCACCAGTGTCATCTCAGTCGCCAGGCCGGCCGTGTCGAGCAGCCCGCGCATGAACTGGAAACGCAGGAACACCAGCCAGGTGTTGAGCACGTCGGTCTCGCAGTACTGGCGGATCTTCGCCAGCTCGCCGGCGAGGAAGGCCGGCCAGACCTGGCTGCCGTCCATGCCCATCTTGCCCGGGAAGCCGAGCAGCGTGGCGACCTGGTCCAGCGGCTGGTTGGCACGCGCCTGGTAGCCGGCCAGCAGGTCCATGAGATCGGTGTGGCGCTGGTGGAAGCGACCGAGATAGTTGTTGAACTTGGCGTCTCGGTTGAACTCGCCCTGGTCCCAGTAGGTCGGCGCCTGGATGCCGTGCAGCAGCGCGCGGTAGTGCAGCACCGGCAGGTCGAAGCCGCTGCCGTTCCACGACACCAGGGTCGGGCTGTAGCGCTCGAGGCCGGCGAAGAAGCGGCGGATCAGGTCGGCCTCGCTGGACGACTCCTCGCCCAGCGACCACACGCGCAGGCCGTCGCGGGTACGCAGCACGGCGGAGATGCAGACCACGCGCTGCAACGAATGGCGGATGAAGTCCGAGCCGCCGGTCTCCTGCCGGCGCAGCTTGAACAGCGCCTCGGCGGCGGCGGCGTCATCCAGCCCGGACAGCCCGTACAGGCGGCGCCCGCCGGCGATGTCGGGCACGGTCTCGATATCGAAGACCAGCGTGTTCATGGTCATGCCTGCGCCCCGCCCCGGGCAGGGTCGCCGGCTTCGCTGCCGGCCTCGGCGAACACGCCGGTGGACAGGTAGCGGTCGCCGCGGTCGCAGACGATGGCGACGATGACCGCATTCTCGACCTGCTTGCTCAGCTCCAGCGCCGCCCACACCGAGCCGCCCGAGGACACGCCGCAGAAAATGCCTTCCTCGCGCGCCAGCCGGCGCATGGTCTCCTCGGCCGCGGCCTGCGGAATGTCGATGACCTGGTCCACGCGCTCGCGCTCGAAGATGGTCGGCAGGTACTCCTCCGGCCAGCGCCGGATGCCCGGGATCTGCGCGCCGTCGATGGGCTGCAGGCCGATGATCTCGATCGCCGGGTTCTGCTCCTTGAGGTAGCGCGAGGTGCCCATGATGGTGCCGGTGGTGCCCATGGAGCTGACGAAATGGGTGATCTTTCCGCCGGTCTGGCGCCAGATCTCGGGGCCGGTGCCCTCGTAATGGGCCAGCGGGTTGTCCATGTTGCCGAACTGGTTGAGCACGATGCCCTTGCCCTCGGCCTGCATCTGCAGCGCCAGATCGCGCGCGCCTTCCATGCCCTCGGCCTGGCTCACCGAGATCAGCTCGGCGCCGTAGGCGGCCATGGCATCCTTGCGCTCCTGGCTCTGGTTCGCCGGCATGATCAGGATCATGCGGTAGCCCTTGATCGCCGCCGCCATGGCCAGCGCGATACCGGTGTTGCCGGAAGTGGCCTCGATCAGCGTGTCGCCGGGGCGGATCTGCCCGCGCCGCTCGGCCTGGGTGATCATCGACAGCGCCGGCCTGTCCTTCACCGACCCCGCCGGGTTGTTGCCTTCCAGCTTGACCAGCACCACGTTGCCTGTGTCGCCGGGCATGCGCTGGAGACGCACCAGCGGCGTGTTGCCGACGGTGTCGGCAATGGTGGGATAGGACATCGCGCAGACGCTCTGAACGGAAATGACAGGCGATTGTAATGGAAAGCGCGCCGGGCCGCCGCACCCGCCCCGCCGCTGCGCCATGACAGACGCGACGCAGCGGGCACGCCGGCCGCCACCAGCCGGGGCAGCGCGTGCTAGGCTTGCGCAAACCCCTGCCGGAGGCGCGGATGTTCCCCTGGACCCTGCACTATCGCCTGCTCATGGCGGTGCTGATTCCCGGCGCCGCCCTGCTGGTGCTGCTACCCGTGCTGTCGCTGCTGCAATACCAGCGTGACCTGGAAAGCCAGTTCCTGCGCATCGGCCACAGCACCATGGAGGCCGCCACCAGCATCATGGTCCA
>NZ_PTQZ01000089.1 GCF_002943415.1 Amnimonas aquatica
ATGGCAGCACCAGCTGCTGATCGATCAGGCTGCGGATACCGCGCACCAGCCGGCCGGCCGGCCGCTCCGGTGCCGTCAGCCGCACCAGGCCGACGGCGCATCCGGCCGTCAATGCCTCGTAGATCATGGACACGCTGTCCTCGCTGACCCAGGCCACCTCCGCCTGCGCCAGCTCCTCGGCCAGCCAGCCCGGCGGACAGTCGCCCCAGGCCAGGAAACGGTCACCGTAATCCCGGGCGAGCCTGGTGCTCAAGTCAGGCGGCGTGCGACGCGAATCGGTGATGGTGGCACCGGGCCATGCGGTCATGATCGCGGAGACAGCGGCCAGGACATCCTCGTCACGCCAGATGAAGTGCTTGCTCTCGCCGCCGACCATGACCAGCGCACGCCCGGCCTGCTTCTGCCCCGGCCGCATGGCGTTCAGCACGCCCCGCGTCACGATCACGTTGCCGCCCGGACGCACGCCATCGTGCTCCGGCGCCACCACCCGGTCGAACCAGCGCTTGGGCAGCGACGGCTTCATGAGCACCACTGCACGGCCGCCGCGGGCCCGGCGCGCGCACAGCAGCGGCCAGTGCGTGGCATGACCAGCACCGATGATGAGATCAGGATCGGGAAGATCCCGCCCCGCCGGGAAGCGGCGGAGCAGCCAGCCGAAGGGACCGGCGGCGATGTCGCGCACCGGCAGGTCGTGCACGCTGACCGAAGTCAGCCGCTCCAGCGCCCGGGCCAGCCCCAGGCTCTGGCTCTCATGCCCCGGCTTGCCGTCCAGCAGGCGCCAGACGACCAGCGGCCGGAGCGTGCCGGCGTTCACGCCACCGGCGTCAGCCACTCGCCGTGCTCCTTGCGGACACCGGTCACGGTCTCGAAGTAGGCCTTCTGCAGCACGGTGGTGATCGGACCGCGACGGCCGGCGCCGATGACGCGGCCGTCCAGCTCGCGGATCGGGGTGACTTCGGCGGCGGTGCCGGTGAAGAAGGCCTCGTCGGCGATGTAGACCTCGTCACGGGTGATGCGCTTCTCGCGCACCTTGTAGCCGTGCTCCTCGGCGAGCTGGATCACCGTCTTGCGGGTGATGCCGTCGAGGCAGGCGGTCACGTCCGGCGTGTAGATCACGCCATCACGCACGATGAACACGTTCTCGCCCGAGCCCTCGGCCACGAAGCCTTCCGGATCCAGCATCAGGGCCTCTTCGGCACCGCCGGAGACGGCCTCCTGCAGCGCCAGCATGGAATTGATGTAGTTGCCGTTGGCCTTGGCGCGGGTCATGGCGATGTTGACGTGATGGCGGGTGTAGCTCGAGGTGCGCACCTTGATGCCCAGCTCCAGCGCTTCCTTGCCCATGTAGGCCGGCCACTCCCAGGCGGCCACGATCACGTGCACCTNTTGAGGTTGTTGGCGCGCAGGCCCATGCCTTCGCTGCCGTAGAACGCCATGGGACGCAGGTAGGCGTGCGGCAGGCCGTTCTCGCGCACCACGGTGCGGTGGGCTTCGTTTATCTCGTCCTGGCCGAAAGGCATGGCCATGTTCATGATGTGCGCCGACTTGAACAGGCGGTCCGTGTGTTCCTTGAGGCGGAAGATGGCAGCACCCCGGTCGGTGGCGTAGGCGCGGACGCCTTCGAAGACGCCCATGCCGTAGTGCAGCGTGTGGGTCAGTACATGCGTCTGGGCTTCGCGCCACGGCACCAGTTGGCCGTCAAACCAGATCACGCCATCACGATCAGACATCGACATCGTTGTCACTCCAGAGGGCGACGAACGGGAACGGCCGGTACCGGCCGCGCCACGGTGGCGTCGCCTGCAGATCAAAGAATTCAGGGGCGCCTATTCCACCACAAACCGGGGGTCTTGGGATACTGGCCGCGCGCGCATCAGGCCGCGCCGCCGGTCATGAAGCGAGCCCACTGCGTCCGCACCAGCGTGCGCTCGGCCACCAGCTCGCCCTCGCCCAGGATGCGGTCGACCCGGGCCAGCGCCCGGCGATGCCCCCGCGCCCGCAGCGCCAGATAGGCCGCCTTCAGGCCCTCGGCATCCTGCGATGACAGCACGCCGGCCTCGGCCAGCGTGTCGAGCAGGCGGACATTGTCCGGCCAGCGCGTCAGCGCCGGGAAGTCATGGGCGTGCGCCAGCGTCAGGTACTGCACCAGGAACTCGAGGTCGACCAGCCCGCCGGGACTGTGCTTGAGGTCTATGCCGTCCTTCGGCGCCAGGTGGCCGCGCATCTTGTCGCGCATCTCGACCACTTCGTGGCGCAGCGTCTCGCGATCGCGGGCCCGGGCCAGCACCTCGGCGCGCACGGCATCGAAACGTGCCGCCAGGCGGGTGTCGCCGGCGACGACGCGGGCACGGATCAGCGCCTGATGCTCCCAGGCCCAGGCATGTTCGCGCTGATATTGCGAGAAGCCGGACAGCGAAGTCACCAGCAGCCCGGAGCTGCCCGACGGCCGCAGGCGCATGTCGACATCGTAGAGCTGCCCGGTGGCCATGGCCGTGGTCAGCAGGTGGATGATGCGCTGGCCCAGGCGCGCGAAGAAGCTCGCGCCGTCCAGCGGCCGCTCGCCGTCGGAGTCGCGTTGCGGGTCACCGTCGTGCAGGAACACCAGGTCGAGATCCGACCCGTAGCCCAGCTCCAGCCCGCCCAGCTTGCCGTAGCCGACGATGACGAAGTCGGGGTCGCAGGGCGTGCCGTCGACACGCAGCGGCCGGCCGTGCTTCGCGGTGAGCTGACGCCAGGCCAGATTAAGCACCTCCTGCAGCACGGCCTCGGCGATCCAGGTCAGCGAATCGCTGATCTTCATCAGCGGCAGCGTGCCCTTGAGATCGGACGCCGCCACGCGCAGCACCTGCCCCTTCTGGAAGATGCGCAGCACATCCATCTGGCGCTCGAGGTCATCTTCCGGCACCCGTGTCAGCTGGGCGCGCAGCTCGGCCACGAGGTCATCGCGGCTGGGCGGCGCGAACAGCGTGGCGGCGTTCAGCAGCTCGTCGAGCAGCACCGGATAGCGCGCCAGCGACTCGGCGATCCACGGACTGGCGGCACACAGGTCGATGAGCCGCTGCAGCGCGTCCTGGTTCTCGATCAGCAGCACCAGATAGGCCGAGCGCCGCAGCGTGGCCTCGATCAGCGGCATGATGCGCAGCAGCGCGAGGTCGCCATTCTCGTGGGCGAGGCAGGCATGCACCAGCAGCGGCAGCAGCCGGTCGAAACGGTCACGCGCGGTGCCGGTGAGCTGCGCGACGGCGCGGCTGGCGAGCAGCGCCCGCACCGGCTCCGGCCAGGACTCCGGCGCCGGCACCTGGGGCTCGGCGGCATCACGCGCGACGATCACGTCGCGGAAATGGCCGTGCACGATCTCGCGCTGGCAGGCCAGCGCCGAGACGTATGCGCCCCAGTCCGCAAAGCCCATGGCGCGCGCCAGCCTCAGGCGGTCATCGTCGGCGGCCGGCAGCGTCTGCGTCTGCTGGTCGTGCAGCGCCTGTATGCGATGCTCGCTGTCGCGCAGGAAGCCGTAGGCCGTCACCAGTTCATCCACTGCGGCCGCCGGCAGCAGCTGACGATCGGCCAGCAGCGGCAGCACCTTCAGCAGCTCCCGCTCCTGCAGCGCGGAATCCACGCCGCCACGGATGAGCTGGAAGGCCTGGGCGATGAACTCGACCTCGCGAATGCCGCCGGCCCCCAGCTTGATGTTGTCGTCGCGGTCGTGGCGGCGGACCTCGCGCTCGATCATCGCCTTCATGTCGCGCAGCGACTCGAAGGCACCGAAATCGATGTAGCGACGGTAGACGAAAGGCTTCAGCGACTTCAGCAGCTGTTCACCGGCGCGCAGGTCACCGGCGCAGACACGCGCCTTGATCAGCGCGTAGCGCTCCCACTCGCGGCCATGGCGCTCGTAGTAGAGCTCCATGGCGTCGAAGCTGGTGGCCAGCGCCGAACCATCGCCCCAGGGCCGCAGACGCATGTCGACGCGAAACACGAAGCCGTCCGCCATGACCGGATCCAGCAGCTGGATGATGCGCTGCCCGACCTTGATGAAGAACTCCTGGTTGCCGATGCTGCGGGCGCCGTCGGTCTCGCCGTCCTCGTCGTAGGCGAAGATCAGGTCGATATCGGACGACAGGTTGAGCTCGTGACCGCCCAGCTTGCCCAGCCCCAGCACCACCAGCTGCTGGATCCGCCCCGAGCCGGCGCCGACCGGCCGGCCGTGCAGCGCGGCGAGCTCGGCCTCGGCCGCCGCCAGGGCCACCGCCAGCACGGCATCCGCGAAGGCCGACAGTTCGCGCGTCAGCGTGACCAGCGGGCAGCGTCGCAGCAGATCGCGCGCCACGAAGCGCATCTGCTCGCGCTGCCGGAGTTGGCGCAGCGCCGCCTGCCAGGCCGGGTCCGGCCCGCGAGCCAGCTCCGGCAGCGGACGCGAGCCGGGTGCCGGCAGCGCTGCGACGGCGGCCTGCACATGCGGCAGCCAGGCCTCATCCGGCATGTCCTGCTCCAGCCTCGCAGCCAGGACGTCCAGCTCGGCCTCGCCGAGGCGCTCCAGTCTTTCCGCCAGCCAGGGGGACAGTTCGGCAGCTTGGCTCCACACGGACATCGGCATCACTCACGCAGGGGAATACTGCCCGGCATGATGCCTGCTGGCCGGCACAAAACAAAAGGCCCGCTCTCGCGAGCGGGCCTTTTGTCAGACCATTTGCCCGTCACCATGCCCGCGATGCAGGCACGACGACGGCAACCGGGATCAGACGCTGTAGTACAGGTCGAACTCGATCGGCGACACGAAGGTGCTGACGCGACGGGCTTCTTCCGTCTTCAGCTCCAGGTAGGCATCGAGCATTTCCTTGGTGAACACGCCGCCCTTGAGCAGGAACTCGTGGTCGTTCTTGAGAGCTTCGAGAGCGACTTCCAGGTTCTCGGCCACGGTCGGGACCAGAGCGTCCTCTTCCGGCGGCAGGTCGTACAGGTTCTTGCTGGCGGCCTCGCCCGGGTGGATCTTGTTCTGGATGCCGTCGAGGCCGGCCATCAGCAGGGCGGCGAAGGCCAGGTACGGGTTGGCAGCCGGATCCGGGAAGCGGGCTTCGATGCGCTTGGCCTTCGGGCTCGACACGTACGGAATGCGGATCGAGGCCGAGCGGTTGCGGGCGGAGTAGGCCAGCTTGATCGGGGCTTCGTAGTGCGGCACCAGACGCTTGTAGGAGTTGGTGGCCGGGTTGGTGATGGCGTTCAGGGCACGGGCGTGCTTGATGATGCCGCCGATGAAGAACAGGGCCATTTCCGACAGGCCGGCGTACTCGTCGCCGGAGAACAGGTTCTTGCCATCCTTGGAGATGGACATGTGCACGTGCATGCCCGAACCGTTGTCGCCAACGATCGGCTTCGGCATGAAGGTCGCGGTCTTGCCGTAGGCGTGAGCGACGTTGTGCACGGCGTACTTCAGCACCTGGACTTCGTCGGCCTTGCGCACGAGGGTGTTGAAGGAGACACCGATTTCGGACTGGCAGGAGGCCACTTCGTGGTGCTGCACTTCGACGCGGCCCGGGCCCATCATGGCTTCGATGGCGGTGCACATGGCGGCACGCAGGTCCTGCTGCGAGTCGATCGGCGGAACCGGGAAGTAGCCGCCCTTCACGCGCGGACGGTGGCCGGTGTTGCCGCCTTCGTAATCGTTGTTGGTCGACCAGGCCGCTTCCTCAGCGATGATCTGGTGCGACACGCCGCCCATGTTGATGTCCCACTTCACTTCGTCGAACACGAAGAACTCCGGCTCCGGGCCGAAGAAAGCGGTGTCGCCGATGCCCGAGGCCTTCAGGTAGGCTTCGGCGCGCTTGGCGATGGAGCGCGGGTCGCGCTCGTAGCCCTGACCGGTCGACGGCTCGATGACGTCGCAGGTCACGACCACGGTGGTTTCTTCGAAGAACGGGTCGATGAAAGCGGTCTCGGGGTCCGGCAGCAGGATCATGTCGGAGGCTTCGATGCCCTTCCAGCCGGCGATCGACGAGCCGTCGAACATCTTGCCGTTGACGAAGGTGTCCTCGTCGACGGTGGCGGAGGGATAGGAGACGTGCTGCTCCTTGCCCTTGGTGTCGGTGAAGCGGAAATCGACCCACTTCGCCTCGTTGTCATTGATCAGCTGCAGTACCTTGTTCGACATGGTAGCTCCTCCAGAGAGCGTTCAATCGTTTCAGAGTTCGTCAGGACGCCAAATGCCCGGGCTGGGGTCACCGGCAGTCTCGGCTTGGATTGAGCAACATTCATGCCACTCATAAGAAAAGGCATTATCCTGCTAAACCGCGCCCGGCATCGCGCCAATTCGGTGCAAATTCGGCCGAAAAAGCACCCTAAAAGGGCGAAACGGGAATTCGAGCACCAAAACAGTGCAATATCGGCTTCGCAGCAGGAAATACAGCATCAATCGGCGGCATACGATATCACCGATTGAAGACGGACAGCAGAGCCCTTAGTCTTGTCTGCGCTCCCTCACGTCCGCGAGAACCGCCCCGCATGTCCGACTGCATCTTCTGCAAGATCGCCAACCATGAAGTGAATGCCCGCATCGTCTACGAGAACGAGCGCCTGGTGGCTTTTCACGACCTGTTCCCGGCCGCGCCGACACACCTGCTGATCATCCCCAAGACGCACTACAGCACGCTCAACGACGTGCCCGCCGAAGACGCACCGGTGCTGGGCGAGCTCATGACCACGGCCGCCCGCCTCGCCGGCGAGCTCGGCCT
>NZ_PTQZ01000009.1 GCF_002943415.1 Amnimonas aquatica
CGAACTCGCACTGCGGATAGCGCACCTGCAGCGGCTGCACGCAGTTCTGCAGGTGCTCGCGCAGCGGACGCGGCGGCAGCGCTTCCGGCCGGCGCGCCTGCTCGCGCAGGGCCGAAAGGATTTCGCGGCAGCGCCGCAGTTCCACCTGCAGGGCCGCCAGCGCGGCCGCGTCGCGGCTATCCTGCTCCAGCTCCTCGGCCAGCAGCGTCAGCGTCGCCAGCGGCGTCGCCAGCTCGTGCACGGCGGTGGCAGCCAGCGTGCCCATGGCCACCGCCTGGTCGCGCTGCAAAAGGCGCCGCTGCTGCTTGGCGAGGTAACGGTCGCGCTGGCGCAGGCGCAGGTGCATGCGGCCGAGGAAGAACACCAGCAGCAGCGCGCTGATGGTGAAGTTCACCCACATGCCGAGCAGATGCCCGTGGTACGAGTCCCACGGCCACTGCACGCCGCCCGCGGCCATGGGTGCCGGCGGCCACCAGAACAGCGCCGAATAGGCCAGCAGCATGAGCACGGCGAGCACACCGGTCTGCCGCCGCGACAAGGTGGTGGCGGCTATCGCCAGCGCCACCAGGTAGTAGGTCACGAACGGGTTGCTGCTGCCGCCGCTGAGGCGGAACAGCATGGTCAGCAGCAGCAGGTCGAACAGCAGCTGCAGGAACAGCTCGTCCTGCTCGACCTCGCGCGGACTGCGCAGGCGCAGCCAGGTCAGCGCGTTGAGCAGCAGCAGCAACGCGAACACCAGCACCAGCCCCCAGGGCCAGCGCAGCTCGCCGGCCTGAGTGAGCTGGCAGTACAGGGCGGTGAGCAGCAGCAGGCCGGCCAGGATGACGCGCAGCCAGCACAGCTCGACCAGGTTCCTGCGCATGGGGTCCGGCGGCATCAGCCCGCCACGCCCGGCGATCTGCATCGTTTCCGCTCCCGAGGGGTCATCGGCGGCATGGTACAGGAAAGCAAAAGGCACCCGAAGGTGCCTTTTGGTCGCTGCATGGCATGCCTTGGCACACCGCCGGCCGGAGCCGGCCCGGGGCGTCAGCCGGCCAGGTTGGCGTTGGCGAAGTCCCAGTTGACCAGCTTGTCGAGGAAGGTGCTGATGTAGTCCGGACGACGGTTCTGGAAGTCCAGGTAGTAGGCGTGCTCCCACACGTCGATGGTGATCAGCGGCTTCTGGCCGTGCACGATCGGGGTGTCGGCGTTGCCGGTCTTGGTGACAGCGAGCTTGCCGTCGGCACCGACGACCAGCCAGGCCCAGCCGGAACCGAACTGCGTGGTGGCAGCGGCCTTGAAGGCCTCGACGAACTTCTCGTAGGAACCGAAGTCGGCATCGATCTTAGCGGCGATGGCGCCGGTCGGCAGGCCGCCGCCGTTCTGCTTCATGCTGTTCCAGTAGAAGGTGTGGTTCCAGACCTGGGCGCTGTTGTTGAAGATGCCGGCCTTGGCTGCGTCACCGGCCGAGGCCTGGATGATGGCTTCCAGGCTGGCGCTCTCCAGATCGGTGCCCTTGATCAGGTTGTTCAGGTTGACCACGTAGGCGTTGTGGTGCTTGCCGTGGTGGAAGCTCAGGGTGTGGGCCGTGATGTACGGCTCCAGGGCGGTGCTTTCATAGGGCAGTGCGGGCAGTTCGATGGCCATATCTGATTCCTGTCTATCTATATGAAAATCATTGCTATTTGCACGGTCAAGGGCCGGACCGGGCCATTATGCCCGCAGGAATCCTGCGTGCAATACAAGACAACGGAACAAGTGCCGCCAGGCGCACGAAAAGTCGTCAGTCACTCGTCCAGATCGAAATCGTAGTCACGCAGCTGCCGGCGCAGCCGGCGCTCGTCCAGAACATCGTCGAGCTGACGACGCTTGGCCAGCAGGTTCTTCACCGACTGCGCCTTGCCGACATCTTCGTTGTCCTGATCACCCGCCTCTTCCAGGAATCCTTCTTCCAACTCGCAGCCCTCCGCCAGATCATCTGCCGAAACACTTCTCAATGCCGGGAAAGGCCGCCGGCACTGCCGCCGCACCTTTCTTCCGCGCTATGTACGCCAAGAAATTTGCGCTGTAAAGAGGCCCCGGCACGGCTTCCGCGCAGGTCGCGAAGCGCGGATCACTTGGCTATACTTCTGCGCTTGCTTCGCCGGAGCCTTCCGGCGCGCCAAATCGCACCCCAAAACCTGTACTGGATGTCGGCCTCATGCGTAGTCACTACTGTGGCAGCCTCAATCAATCCCATATCGACCAGACCGTGACCCTGTGCGGCTGGGTCCACCGTCGCCGCGACCACGGCGGCGTCATCTTCCTGGACATGCGCGACCGCGAAGGTCTGGTGCAGGTGGTGATCGATCCGGATACGCCCGAGGCCTTCGCGCTGGCCGACAAGTCGCGCTCCGAATTCGTGCTCAAGGTCACCGGCCGCGTGCGCCAGCGCTACGCCGGCACCGAGAACGCCAACATGCCGACCGGCCAGATCGAGGTGCTGGGCAAGGAGATCGAGATCCTGGCGCAGTCCGAGACCCCGCCCTTCCCGCTCAACGACGATTTCGGCAATGTCGGCGAGGAAGTTCGCCTGAAGTACCGCTTCCTCGACATGCGCCGGCCGGAAATGCTCGAGCGCATGCGCTTCCGTTCGCGCGTGACCTCGCTGATCCGCAACTACCTCGACCGCAACGGCTTCCTCGATGTCGAGACCCCGATTCTCACCCGTGCCACGCCGGAAGGCGCGCGCGACTACCTGGTGCCCTCGCGCACCCAGCCGGGCAGCTTCTTCGCCCTGCCGCAGTCGCCGCAGCTGTTCAAGCAGCTGCTCATGGTCTCGGGCTTCGACCGCTACTACCAGATCGCCAAGTGCTTCCGCGACGAGGACCTGCGCGCCGATCGCCAGCCGGAATTCACCCAGATCGACATCGAGACCTCCTTCCTCTCCGATGAAGAGATCATGCAGATCACCGAAGGCATGGCGGTGGAGCTGTTCGACCAGCTGCTGGGCGTGAAGTTCGACGCCTTCCCGCGCATGACCTATGCCGAAGCCATGCGCCGCTTCGCCTCCGACAAGCCCGACCTGCGCATCCCGCTGGAGCTGGTGGATGTCGCCGACCTCATGCAGCAGGTCGAGTTCAAGGTCTTCGCCGGCCCGGCCAAGGACCCCAAGGGCCGCATCGCCGCCCTCCGGGTGCCGGGCGGCAACACCATGCCGCGCAGCCAGATCGACGACTACACCAAGTTCGTCGGCATCTACGGCGCCAAGGGCCTGGCCTACATCAAGGTCAACGATGTCTCGAACATCCACAACGGCGAAGGCAGCGGCCTGCAGTCGCCGATCGTCAAGTTCCTGCCCGATGACGCGCTCAAGGCCATCATCGAGCGCACCGGCGCGCAGAACGGCGACCTGATCTTCTTCGGCGCCGACAAGGCCAAGGTGGTCAACGACGCCCTCGGCGCCCTGCGCGTCCGCCTCGGCCACGATCTCAAGCTGCTCACCAGCGAATGGGCACCGCTGTGGGTGGTCGACTTCCCGATGTTCGAGGAAGTCGATGACGGCCAGTGGACCTCGGTCCACCACCCGTTCACGCTGCCCAAGTGCGATGTCGCCACGCTCAAGAGCAACCCGGGCGAAGCCATCTCGGTGGCCTACGACATGGTGCTCAACGGCACCGAGCTCGGCGGCGGCTCGCTGCGCATCTACAACCTGGACATGCAGAAGGCCGTGTTCGAAGCGCTCGGCATCGGCGAGGAAGAAGCCAACGAGAAGTTCGAGTTCCTGCTCGACGCCCTCAAGTACGGTGCCCCGCCCCACGGCGGCCTGGCCTTCGGCCTCGATCGCCTGGTCATGCTGATGACCGGCGCCACCTCGATCCGCGACGTCATCGCTTTCCCCAAGACCAAGACCGCCGAGTGCCTGATGACGCACGCGCCGGCCCCGGTCGAGAACAAGCAGCTGCGCGAACTGGGCATCCGCCTGCGCGAAGACGCCAAGCGCGACGACAGCAACAAGAAGGAGGCCTGAGGTCATGGCAGGTCACAGCAAATGGGCCAACATCAAGCACCGCAAGGCCCGTCAGGACGCCTCCAAGGGCAAGGTGTTCACCAAGTTCATCCGTGAAATCACCGTGGCCGCCCGCCTCGGCGGCCCCAGCGAAGCCGACAATCCGCGCCTGCGCGCCATCGTCGCCAAGGCGCTGGGCGCCAACATGACCCGCGACGTCGTCAACCGCGCCATCCAGCGCGGCGCCGGCGGCGAAGACGACAAGAAGCTCGACGAGCTGACCTACGAGGGTTACGGCGTCGGCGGCGTGGCCGTGCTGGTCGAGACCATGACCGACAACGTCAACCGCACCGTGGCCGAAGTCCGTCATGCCTTCGGCAAGAACGGCGGCAACCTCGGCACCAGCGGCTCGGTGGCCTACCTGTTCGCCAAGCGCGGCGAAATCAGCTTCCCCGCCGGCAGCGACGAGGACAAGCTGATGGAAGTCGCGCTGGAAGCCGGCGCCGACGACGTCGAAGGTGACAGCGACGGCTTCGTCGTGGTCACCACGCCGGAAGCCTTCGGTGCCGTGGTCGACGCGCTGGAGGCCGCCGGCCTCAAGAGCGAAGGCGCGGAAGTCACCATGAAGGCCTCGACCGAAGCCGACATCGCCGACCTCGAGCAGGCCGAGAAGATCCTCAAGATGATCGACATGCTGGAGGACCTGGACGACGTGCAGAACGTCTACACCAACGCCAGCTTCAGCGACGAGGTCATGGCCGCGCTGAACAAGTGACAGCCTCCGGTGTCGCGCCCGTCCCGGCGCGCGACACCGGCGACCACCCCGCCCGGCCCTTCGGGAAGGCGCCGGCCACGCCCGGAGCCCGCCATGACCATCATCCTCGGCATCGACCCCGGCTCCCGCATCACCGGCTACGGCGTCATCGCCCGTGACGGCCGCGAATGGCGCTACCTCGACAGCGGCTGCATCCGCATGGACACCGAACAGCCCCTGCCCGGCCGCGTGAAGACCATTTTCGCGGGTGTCAGCGAGATCATCCGCCGCTGGCAGCCGACGCAGGCCGCCGTCGAGCAGGTGTTCCTCGCCCGCAACGCCGACTCCGCGCTCAAGCTCGGCCAGGCCCGCGGCGCCGCACTGGCGGCACTGGTCAGCCACGATGTCGAGGTCGCCGAGTACGGCGCCCGCCAGATCAAGCTCGCGGTGGTCGGCACCGGCTCCGCCGAGAAGGCCCAGGTGCAGCACATGGTCATGCGCCTGCTCAACCTCGAGCAGCCGCCGCAGGCAGATGCCGCCGATGCCCTCGCCGCCGCCATCTGCCATGCCCACGCCAGCGGCAACATGGGTAGAATGGCGGTCACCGGGCTGCGTCGCGGACGCGGCCGATGACAACAACAGCATCCCTCCCCGCGCTCGCGGGGACCAGGAAAACGGCATGATTGCGCGCCTGCACGGCACCCTGATCGAAAAGCTCGCACCGCATGTGGTGGTCGACGTCCATGGCGTCGGCTACGAGGTCGATGTCCCGCTCACCACCTTCTATCTGCTGCCCGCGCTGGGCGAGACGGTCACGCTCTGGACCCACCTCAGCGTGCGAGAGGACGCGCACCAGCTGTTCGGCTTCCGCGACCGCGACGCCCTGCAGGTGTTCCGCATCCTCATCAAGGTCAGCGGCGTCGGCCCCAAGCTGGCGCTGGCGCTGCTCTCGGGCATGGAAGTCGACGCCCTGCGCGAATGCATCGCGCGCGAGGACGTGACCCTGCTGACCAAGGTGCCCGGCGTCGGCAAGAAGACCGCCGAGCGCCTGGTGATCGAACTGCGCGACAAGCTCGGCACGCTCGGCGGCATCCGCGTGGTGCGCAAGCCCGGCACGGCACCGTCGGCACTGCCGCTGGTGGAAGCGCCGGCCTCGCCCGAGGAGGAAGCGGAGAGCGCGCTGGTCGCGCTCGGCTACAAGCCCGCCGAAGCCGAGCGCGCGGTCAAGGCCGTGGCCGGCAGCCACCCCGACACCGCCGAGCTGGTGCGCGCCGCGCTCAAGCGCCTGCTCAAGGCCTGACGCCAGGGAGACCGCATGAGCATCGAGTCCGACCGCCTGGTGACCGCCGCCGGCAAGCCGCAGGAAGAACTGATCGACCGCGCCATCCGCCCGACCCGGCTGAGCGACTACGTCGGCCAGCCGGTGGTGCGCGAGCAGATGGAGATATTCATCGGCGCCGCGCGCTCGCGCCGCGAGGCGCTCGACCACACGCTGATCTTCGGCCCGCCCGGCCTCGGCAAGACCACGCTGGCCAACATCATCGCGCGCGAGATGGGCGGCGAACTGCGCTCGACCTCCGGTCCGGTGCTGGAGCGCGCCGGCGACCTAGCCGCCCTGCTCACCAGCCTGGAAGAAGGCGATGTGCTGTTCATCGACGAGATCCACCGCCTGTCGCCGGTGGTCGAGGAAATCCTCTACCCGGCCATGGAGGACTACCAGCTCGATATCGTCATCGGCGAAGGCCCGGCGGCGCGCTCGATCAAGCTCGACCTGCCGCCGTTCACGCTGGTCGGCGCCACCACCCGCGCCGGCCTGCTGACCTCGCCGCTGCGCGACCGCTTCGGTATCGTGCAGCGCCTGGAGTTCTACAGCGTGCCCGACCTCACCCACATCGTGACGCGCTCGGCACAGCTGCTCAACCTCGGCATCGAGGCCGGCGGCGCGGCCGAGATCGCCCGCCGCGCGCGCGGCACGCCGCGCATCGCCAACCGCCTGCTGCGGCGCGTGCGCGACTACGCCGAGGTACGGGCCGACGGCGTCATCTCGCAGCAGGTCGCCAGCGCCGCGCTGACCATGCTCGATGTCGACGCGCACGGCCTCGACGGCCTCGACCGCCGCTACCTGAGCATGCTCTGCGAGCGCTTCGACGGCGGCCCGGTCGGCGTCGAGTCCATGGCCGCCGCGCTGTCCGAGGATGCCGGCACGCTGGAGGATGTCATCGAGCCCTACCTGATCCAGCAGGGCCTGATCCTGCGCACCGCGCGCGGCCGCATGGCCAGCGCCCAGGCCTGGCTGCAGCTCGGCCTGCGCGCGCCGGATGGCGGCCGCCCGCAGGGGGACGGCGCATGAGCGACCTGATCGTCGCACCGGCATTCGCCGAGTTCCGCTGGCCGCTGCGGGTCTACATCGAAGACACCGACGCCGGCGGCATCGTCTATTACGTCAACTACCTCAAGTTCATGGAGCGCGCGCGCACCGAATGGCTGCGCAGCCTCGGCTTCCAGCACTACCTGGTGAGCGCCGAGCCGGTGTTCTTCGTGGTCCGCCGCGCCGAGGTCGACTACCGCCTGCCGGCCCGGCTCGACGACGAGCTGACCGCCTGCGCACAAGTTGTCCGCCTGGGCCGCGCCTCGCTGCACTTCCGTCAACGGATACTCCGGGGTGACGTGGTACTGGCAGACGGCCTGATCGAGATCGCCTGCGTTGACCGCGACAGCTTGAAACCGCGTGCGCTCCCCTCTACCTTGTCCGCCTTGCTGCAACACCAAACAGGAAGTGATCAATGACCGCTGCACCCGAGATGACCGTTGCCTCCCTCATTCTCCAGGCCAGCCCCGTGGTGCAGGCCGTCATGGCCATCCTCGTGCTGGCTTCGGTGGTCTCCTGGGGCATCATCCTGCAGCGCGCCGGCACCTTCCGCCGCGCCGACAGCCTGAGCCGCGATTTCGAGGAGCGCTTCTGGTCCGGCATGGACATGCGCCAGCTGCATGACCAGATCAACCACACCCCGAACCCTGACTCGGGCTGCGAGAACCTGTTCCGCGCCGGCTTCCAGGAGTTCCAGCGCCTGCGCGACAAGCAGGCCGACGCCGACGCCATCATGCAGGGCGTGTCGCGCGCGCTGCGCATTTCGCTGAGCGTCGAGCAGGGCAAGCTGGAGGCGCAGCTGCCCTTCCTCGCCAGCGTCGGCTCCACCAGCCCATACATCGGCCTGTTCGGCACCGTCTGGGGCATCATGTCGTCGTTCCTCGGTCTGGCCAAGGTGCAGCAGGCCACGCTGGCGGTGGTCGCCCCGGGCATCGCCGAAGCCCTGATCGCCACCGCCATCGGCCTGTTCGCGGCCATTCCCGCGGTGCTCGCCTACAACCGCTTCTCGGCACGCAGCAACAGCCTGCTGTCGCGCTACGAGATCTTCGCCGAGGAACTGAGCAGCATCCTGCACCGCGAAGCCCACGCCCACCACGCAGTGCGCTGAACATGAGCCTGCACAGCAGTTTCCGCCGCCCGCGCAAGGCCCCCATGTCGGAAATGAACGTCGTGCCCTACATCGACGTCATGCTGGTGCTGCTGGTGATCTTCATGATCACCGCGCCCATGCTGACCCAGGGCATCGAGGTCGACCTGCCTCAGGCCGAGGCCGACGCGCTGTCGCTCAAGGAGCAGCAGCCGCTGATCGTGACCGTGCGTGCCAACGGCAGCTTCTGGCTGCAGAGCGATCCGGACACCCGCCACCAGGTCAGCATGCAGAACCTGCCCAGCGAGATCCGCGCCCTGCGCAGCGCCCGCGGCGCCGATGTGCCGGTGCTGGTCAACGGCGACCGCAACGTCGGCTACGGCCGCGTCATCGAACTCATGGCCTCGCTGCAGCAGGGCGGCGTGAAGCAGGTCGGCCTGCTCACCGAGCTGCCGGCCGCCAGGCCCTGACACGCGCACGGTGCTGACCCCATGAGACTCGCCCCGCGTCCGGTCATCGGCTCCATCGCCCTGCATCTGCTGCTGGGCCTGCTGCTCTGGCTGTTCGCCCGCCCGCATGACCTGCCGGAACCCACGCCCATCATGCAGGCGGTGCTGATGTCGGCGCCGCCGGCACCTGTGTCCGCACCCGCGCGCCCGGTTGCCGCGCCGCAGCCCGCGCCAGCCCCCGAGCCCCGTCCGGAGCCGCCGAGGCCCAAGCCCGAACCGGCACCGAAACCGGCGACTAAGCCCGAGCCCAAGCCGGAACCCAAGGCAGAGCCGAAGCCCGCGCCCAAGCCCGATACCGTCAAGCCCGCGACCAAGCCCAAGTCCGAGCCCGAGCCGGCGAAACCGGCCAAGCCGAAGATCGACGAGCAGCGCATCGACGACGAGATCGCCCGAGCCGAAGCCGAGGCAGCACGCATCGCCGCCGAGGCCGAAGCCCGCAAGCGCCGGCAGGACGCCGAGAAGCGCCAGCAGGCGCTGGCCCAGCAGCTCAAGGACGAAGCCGACGCCATGGCCGCGCAGGCCGCCGCCGATGCCCGCGCGCGCCAGCAGGCGGCGCAGATCCGCGAGTTCACCGAGGCCATCCACAAGAAGATCAAGAGCCAGTGGCGCCGACCGGCGAATGTCAACGCGCAGCTCACCACCGGAGTTCGTATCACCGTGCTGCCCGGTGGCGAGGTCGCGTCCGTGATCGTCACCCGCAGCAGCGGCAACCAGGCCTTCGACGCCAGCGTGAAGGAAGCCGTGGAACGGGCCAGCCCTCTTCCGGTACCATCCGACGTCATGCTCTTCCGCGAGAACTTCCGGGTCTTCTCGCTCAACTACAATACCGAGGAGTGATCATGTCCTTTCGTGCGTCATGGCTGAGCCTGGTTTTCCTGTTCGTGTCCGGACTGGCACAGGCGACGCTGACCATCGAGATCACCCAGCGCCTGGATGACGCCACCCCCATCGCCGTGGTGCCCTTCGGCGGCATCGAGGCCGGCGAGAACATCGGCGGCATCATCCGCGCCGACCTCGACCGCAGCGGCCAGTTCCGCTCGCTCGACCCCGCCACCCTGCCCGGTCGCCCGGCCAGCAGCGCCGAGATCCTGCCCGGTGCCTGGCAGAACATCGCCGCCGACCTGGTGGTGCTGGGCAGCGCCAGCAAGCTCGCCGACGGCCGCTTCAGCTTCCGCTACGAACTGCTCAAGAAAGGCGGCCTGGAGCGCATCCTGGGCGAAACCTTCACCGTCGACGCCAGCCGCTGGCGCGATGCCGGCCACTACATCAGCGACAAGATCTACAAGCAGGTCACCGGCGAGTCCGGCGTGTTCTCGACCAAGATCATGTACGTGAACCAGTACGTCCGCGACGGCCGCAAGCGCTACCGACTGGAGCTGTCGGACATCGACGGCGAACGCCAGATCACCCTGCTGGACTCGGTCGAGCCCATCCTGTCGCCGACCTGGTCGCCGAACGCGCGCCAGGTCGCCTATGTCTCGTTCGAAGGCCGCAAGCCGGCGATCTTCGTGCAGAACCTGGCCACCCGCCAGCGCACCAAGCTCACCGACTTCCCGGGCCTGAACGGCGCGCCGGCCTGGTCGCCGGACGGCAAGCGCATGGCGCTGACGCTGTCGCGCGACGGCAATCCCGAGATCTACATCATGGATCTTGAGAGCAAGCAGCTGACGCGCGTCACCAACAACCCGGCCATCGACACCGAGCCGCGCTGGACCAGCGACGGCAAGTCGCTGATCTTCACCTCCGACCGCAGCGGCGGCCCGCAGATCTACCGCGTCAACCTCGCCAGCGGCGACACCAGGCGCCTGACCTTCAAGGGCAACTTCAACGCCCGCGGCGACATCAGCCCGAACGACCGCCACCTGGCAGTGGTGCACCAGACCGGCCCGAGCAGCTACGCCATCGGCATCCAGGATCTCAACAACAGCGTGTTCAGCATCCTCACCAGCACGCCGCTGGACGAGTCGCCCAGCTTCGCGCCCAACAGCCAGATGGTGGTCTATGCCACCCGCAAGGGGCGCATGGGCGTGCTCGGCATCATGTCGCTGGACGGCCGTTTCAAGATGCGGCTGCCGGCCGTCGACGGGGAAGTGCGCGAACCGGTGTGGTCGCCCTATTTACGCTGATGCCTGACTCGGCTACTGTCGCAGCAATCAGAATCAGCGCTCAGCAATCATAAGAGAAAGTGCTCAAGGAGTTTTCAACAGTGAACATTTCGAAGTCAGTCAAACTCGTCACGGTCGGCCTGCTGGTCACCACCATGACCGCGTGCTCGCTGTTCCGCGGCCCGCGTCCGATCACGAATGACGACTCGCAGTTTGAAAACCTGCCGCCGGCCCCGGCGGTCGAGGCCATCTCGTCGACCGGCACCGGCCTGTCCGAATCCGCACCGGAAGCGCCGGAAACCGGCTCGGCTAACCTGGGCAACCCGATCTCCGGCAACATCATCGCCGACAGCAGCGACAGCACCGTCATCGGTGGTGCAGCCGCCACCGGTGCCGCCGCCGACCTGCTGCGCATCCGCGTGTTCTACTTCGGCACCAACCTGAGCGACATCACCGCCCTCTCCTACGGCGGCCTGAACGCCCACGCAGCCTACCTGCGCAACAACCCGAGCACCCGCCTGCAGCTCTCCGGCCACACCGACGAGCGCGGCACCCGCGAATACAACCTGGCTCTGGGCGAGCGCCGCGCCAACGCCGTCGCACGCTATCTGGTCAGCAACGGCGTCAACGCCGGCCAGCTGTCCGTCGTCAGCTATGGCAAGGAAAAGCCCGTGGCCGACGGCAACGACGAAGAGTCCTGGGCCAAGAACCGCCGCGTCGAGCTGGACTACGTCAGCGGCACCCCGAACTGATCCGCATGCCGGACAAGACAGACGGGCTGCGGCCCGTTTGTCTTTTCTGGCAGGCGCACCGACACCGGAGACACCATGCAGCCAGGCATCACCCCCAAGCACACCCTGCTCGCGCTGATGATCGGCATGGCGGCATCGCTGCCGGCACACGCCATCGAGATCGAGCAACGCCCGCTGACCCCGGCACAGGGCAGCGCGCCGACCCGTCAGGCCGCGCCTCAGCCCGCCCCGACCGCGCAGCAGCCTGCCACCGCCCGCCCCGCCGCGGCAGCCGCGCCGGCACCTGCGGCAGTCAACCCGGCCTGGGACATGTTCCAGCAGCTGGAGAGCCTGCAGGCCACCGTCGCCAGCCTGCAGGGCCAGGTCGAAGAACAGCAGCAGCTCATCGAGCGCATGCGCGAGGATCTGCGCGTGCGCTACACCGACCTCGACCAGCGCCTGGAGCTGCTGAACAAGCAGCCTGAGCCTGCAGCCACGCCGGAAAACGGCGCGGATGCGGCCGCCGCCGACGCTGCCGGTCATGCCCATGCCGACCCGGCGATCGACCCGGCAGCCGCGGCGCCCGCCACGCCGGCGACAGCACCGGTCACCCCCGCAGCACCGGCAGCCGGCACCGCGCCGGTCGCGGTGCCGGTACCGATCGTCGAGAAGCCGGCGGCCACGCCTGCCGCTCAGCAGCCGGCCAGCACCGTGGTCGGCAACGACAGCGCCGCCGACATCGAGAAGCAGAAACAGGCCTACCTCGCCGCCTACCAGCGCTTCCGCGCCGATGGCGCACCGGCGGCCATCACCGCCATGCAGTCGTTCGTTAAGCAGTACCCGAACAGCATCTTCGCGCCCAACGCCCACTACTGGCTGGGCGAGTTCCAGCTCGCGCTGGAGCCGGCCAACTACCAGGCCGCGGAGACCAGCTTCAACCGCGTCATCCGCGACTACGAAGGCAACCCCAAGGTGCCGTCGTCGTACTACAAGCTCGGTACCATCGCCGACCTGCGCGGCCAGCGCAACGAGGCACGGCGCTGGATGCAGGACGTGCTGGCGAAGTTCCCGTCGAGCCCGGAGGCCCGGCTGGCGCAGGCCTATCTGGATCAAAACCCTGCCAATGGTGCGTCATTGGGTGGCACGCGCTAAACTTCGCGCCCCATCCGGTTGTCGAGCCATGACATGGTCAGCCTGCGTCTGACGGAAATCTTTCATTCCCTGCAGGGTGAAGCACGCACGGTCGGCCTGCCGACCGTGTTCGTGCGCCTGACCGGCTGCCCGCTGCGCTGCGTCTGGTGCGACACCAGCTATGCCTTCAGCGGCGGCAGGCAGTGGGCGCTGGACGACATCCTCGCCGAAGTGGCCGGCTACGACACCCGCCATGTCACCGTGACCGGCGGAGAGCCGCTGGCGCAGCCGGAATGCCTGACCCTGCTCACCGCGCTCTGCGACCGCGGCCACGATGTCTCGCTGGAGACCAGCGGCGCCCTGCCCATCGAGAAGGTCGACACGCGGGTGTCGCGCGTCATGGACCTGAAGGCGCCGGGCTCCGGCGAATCGCACCGCAACCTGTACGAGAACATCCCGCACCTGACGCCGAACGACCAGGTCAAGTTCGTGGTCAGCTCGCGCAGCGACTATGACTGGGCCCGCCTGCAGTGCGACCAGTACGAGCTCTACGGGCGCGTCAGCGACGTGCTGTTCTCGCCAGGCCACGAGACCCTGAAGCCGCGCGAGCTGGCAGAATGGATGCTGGCCGATCGCATTCCGGCGCGCCTGCAGGTGCAGCTGCACAAATACCTCTGGAACAACGAACCCGGACACTGAACATGCCGCACGCCGTCGTCCTGCTGTCCGGCGGACTGGACTCCGCCACCTGCCTCGCCATCGCCCGTGAACAGGGCTACAGCATTTCCGCGCTGAGCTTCGACTACGGCCAGCGCCACAACGCCGAACTGGCCGCCGCCCGCCGCATCGCGAAGGCGCTGCAGGTCGAGGACCACCGCGTCATGCGCCTGGACCTGGGACTGATCGGCGGCTCGGCGCTGACCGACGCCGGCATCGCCGTGCCCGAGGAGGAGTCCGAAGGCATTCCGGTGACCTACGTGCCGGCGCGCAACACCGTGTTCCTGTCGTTCGCGCTCGGCCTCGCCGAGGTCACCGGCGCGCAGGACATCTTCATCGGTGTCAACGCGGTGGACTACTCGGGCTACCCGGACTGCCGGCCGGAATACATCGCGGCCTTCACGCGCGTCGCCAACCTGGCCACCAAGGCCGGCGTCGAGGGCGGGCTCATGCACATCCGCACGCCGCTGATCGACCTCAGCAAGGCCGACATCATCCGCACCGGCCTGCGGCTGGGGCTGGACTACGGCCTGACGGTGTCGTGCTACCAGGCCGACGACGACGGCAGTGCCTGCGGCCGCTGCGATGCCTGCCGCCTGCGCCGCAAGGGCTTCAGCGACGCCGGCGTGGCCGATCCGACACGTTACGCGCCGTGACGGCCGCACGCCGCGCAATCAATCGATGACAGGCCCTAGCCTCGCCCCGGCGGCATGGCTAGACTTGTGCCATCAAGTACGCCGGACCCCGAACCTCCCTCGTTGAGCACCCCGCATGAGACCTGAAACCGAACATTTCCTCGTGCTGTCGGCACTGGGCGCCGACCGCACCGGCATCGTGGACGAACTGGCCCGCGCTGCCACCGACGCACGCTGCAATATCGCCGACTCGCGCATGATCGTCATGGGCCAGGAGTTCGCCATCATCCTGATGGTCTCCGGCACCTGGGATGCCATCGCCAAGCTGGAGGCGCAGCTGCCCGCCCTCGGTCGCCGCCTGAGCCTGGAAGTGATCTCCAAGCGCACCGAGACCCGTGCGCCGCAGCGCGAGTCGATTCCCTACAGCGTCAGCGTGATCGCGCTCGACAACCCGGGCATCGTGCACGAGATCGCCAACTTCTTCGCCAGCCAGGGCATCAACATCGAAGCCATGGAGACCAGCACCTACGCCGCGCCGCACACCGGCTCGCAGATGTTCGCGCTGACCATGACCGTGAACATTCCGGCGCGCGTGCATATCGCGTCGCTGCGCGAGAACTTCCTGCTGTTCTGCGACGACCGCAACCTGGATGCCATCATCGAGCCCTACAAGGCCTGATCGCCGGACAGAACTTCCGTACACGAGGAGCACACCATGAGCATCGCCATAGGCCAGGCCGTTCCCGACTTCACCGCCGCCAGCACCGGCAGCGGCAGCGTTTCCCTGGCCGGCCTGCGCGGCCGCAAGGTCGTGCTCTATTTCTACCCCAAGGACTCGACGCCCGGCTGCACGCTGGAAAGCCAGCAGTTCCGCGACCTGCGCGGCGAATTCGAGGCCGCCGGGGCGGTCATCTTCGGCATTTCCCGCGACAGCCTGAAGTCGCACGAGAAGTTCCGCGGCAACGAGTGCCTGCCCTTCGACCTGATCAGCGATGCCGACGAAGCCGTGTGCCGCCTGTTCGACGTGATCAAGACCAAGAACATGTACGGCAAGCAGGTGCAGGGCATCGAGCGCAGCACTTTCGTGATCGATGCCGAAGGCGTGCTGCGCGCCGAGTGGCGCAAGGTCAAGGCCGACGGCCATGCCGCCGTGGTGCTGGAAGCCGTGAAGGCGCTGGGCTGATACGTCCGCGGCAGACGCGACGGGCCGCCGGCGCCAGCCGGGATCGGCAAGACATGCAGGCGCCGCCCTCCGGGGCGGCGTTTTCATTTCAGGACATCCTGTCCTTTGCCCCCGTGGCCTCAGCCCTTGCGGATCAGGAACGCCGCCTCGCCGGACGCCGCCGCCTCGCTGTCGAGCAGCTCGTGGCCGGACTGGCGCAGGAACGCCGGAATATCACGCAGGGCGCCGCTGTCGCTGGTCAACACCCTGAGCTCGTCGCCCGTTGTGTGTCGGTGCAGCGCCTGCTTCAGGCGCAGCAGCGGCAGCGGGCAGCGCAGGCCGCGCAGGTCGAGCAATACCGGGCTGGTCATGTCTGTTTTTCATCTCCGCCGGTTTCGTGTTTCCCTGCCGGCATCTCGTTCCCGAGCACAGGCTTTCTCGTGCCCAAGTACCCTGTCGGCACCCTGTGCAGCGCCGCGGCTTTCATCTTACCATGCAGCGTCCGGCGCCATTCCGCCGGTGCCAGGAGCCTTTTACGGATGACCGATTCGACGACCCAGCGCCCGGCCATCATCGCGTCCGCCCTGCTCTCCGCCCTTCTGCTGCTGCCCTCGCCGGCGCTGGCCGACACCGGCACCAACACGCTGCCCGAGCTCGGCCAGCCCGCCGACCTGATCGCCGACAAGGGCACCGAGTCACGCCTGGGCCAGGCCTGGCTGCGCCAGCTGCGCGGCAGCACGCCGCTGTGGCAGGAGCCGCTGGTCAGCGATTACATCGAAGACCTGGTGTACCGCCTCGCCCTGCACAGCCAGCTGGTCGAGCCGCAGTTCTCGCTGGTGGTGGTCGACAACCGCGAGGTCAACGCCTTCGCCGTGCCCGGCGGGGTGATCGGCATCAACACCGGGCTGATCCTGACCGCCGACCGCGAGGATGAAGTCGCCGGCGTCATGGCCCACGAGCTCGGCCACCTGAGCCAGCGTCACTTCGCGCGCTCGCAGGAGGCCAACCAGTACAACCAGTGGCTGGCCCTCGGCGGCCTGCTCGCCAGCATCGCGGCGGCCTCGGCCGGCGGCGGCTCGGGTGATGCCGCCATGGCGCTGGGCATGTCGGCGCAGGCCGCCGCGCTGCAGAACCAGCTGCGCTACAGCCGAGCCTTCGAGCAGGAGGCCGACCGCGTCGGCATGCAGACCCTGACCCAGGCCGGCTACGACCCGCGCGCCATGCCGGACTTCTTCCTCAAGCTCGAGCGTGCCACGCGCCAGCTCGGCTACATGCCGGAATTCCTGCTCACCCACCCGCTGTCGACCACCCGCCTCTCCGACCTGGAGCGCCGCGTCAACGACTGGCCACGCCAGCTCAACCCGCCCCGCCCCGAATTCCGGCTGATCCAGGTGCGCCTGCAGGTGGCCTACAGCAAGCAGCTCAACGAAATGATCGCGGCCTTCCAGGAAGCGCTGAAGGCGCCCAACCCGCCGGACGCCACCCGCCTCGGCCTGAGCCTGGCGCTGCTGCGCAACAACCAGGTCGATGCCGCCGCCGACACGCTGGCGCCGTTGCTGAAGGCCGAGCCCAACCGGCTCGACTACCGCATCACCGCCATCGATATCGACCTCGCGCGGCGCGACTACGCCGCCGCCATGAAGCGCAGCCAGGACGGCCTGTCGCTGTTCCCCGGCCAGCGCAGCCTGCTCGACCGCCTGACCCGCTCCGCGCTGCCCCTGAAGCAGGGCGACCAGCTGCGGCCGCTGCTGGACCAGGCCGTGCGCCGCCATGCCGGCGATCCGCTGGTCTGGCGCCTGCTCTCCGACTGCGCTGCCAGCCAGGGCGACAGCCTGGCGGTGTTCCGCGCCCGCGCCGAGCTGTTCTTCCTGACCGGCCGCCAGAAGGCCGCCGAAGACCAGATGCGCAACGCCCTGCGTCTGGCGCGCGACAACTACCCGCTGAGCGCGCAGCTTTCGCGCCGGCTGGAAGACATGAAGAAACTGGACGCCGAGTTCCGGCGCTGAGGTGACGGCACGCCATGGAGCCGACCCGAAGTACGGCCCCATGGCATGCCCGAATCGACCCCCGCCGTCTGATCCGCGCCGGCCTCAGCCGCCGCGGGCGCGCTTGAGTTCGGCGGAGAAATCGAGCATGCGCTGCAGCGGCACCATGGCCTTCACGCGCACGTCCTCATCGACGAAGATCTCCTCGCCCCCGTGCTCCAGCACATGCGCCAGGTTGTCGAGCGCGTTCATGGCCATCCACGGGCAATGCGCGCAGGAGCGGCAGGTGGCGCCGTTGCCGGCCGTCGGGGCCTCCATGAAGATCTTGCCGGGCGCGGCCTGCTGCATCTTGTAGAAAATACCGCGGTCGGTGGCGACGATCAGGCGCTCGTTGGGCAGGTCACGAGCCGCCGCGATCAGCTGCGAAGTCGAACCCACGGCATCTGCGATCTCCACCACCGAGGCCGGCGACTCCGGGTGCACCAGCACGGCGGCATCGGGGAACTGCTTCTTGAGGTCGAGAATGCCGCGCGACTTGAACTCCTCGTGCACGATGCAGGAGCTGTCCCAGAGGATCATGTCGGCGCCGGTGACCTTCTGCACATAGCCGCCGAGGTACTTGTCCGGCGCCCAGATGACCTTCTCGCCGAGACCGGCCAGGTGGTCGACGACATCCACCGCGATGCTGGAAGTCACCACCCAGTCCGCCCTCGCCTTCACCGCCGCCGAGGTGTTGGCATAGACCACCACGGTGTGGTCCGGGTGCTGGTCGCAGAACGCGGTGAAGGTGTCGGCCGGGCAACCCAGGTCGAGCGAGCAGGTCGCTTCCAGCGTGGGCATGAGCACGCGCTTTTCGGGGTTGAGGATCTTCGCGGTCTCGCCCATGAACTTGACGCCGGCGACCACCAGCGTCCTGGCCGGATGGGCATTGCCGAAGCGGGCCATCTCCAGCGAGTCGGAGACGCAGCCACCGGTTTCCTCGGCCAACGACTGCAGCTCGGGATCGGTGTAGTAATGCGCCACCAGCACGGCATCCTCGCGGACCAGCAGGTCCTTGATGCGCGCGCGCAGCGCCTGTTTCTCGGCCGGGCTCAGCGTGTCCTGAACCTCGTGCAGATGATCGAGGTGCTGCTGGACAAGCCGCTGGGCGGCGTGGTCGACGGGCTGGTTCATGGCACACCCCCGTGCGTGACGTGAAAAAGACAAGGGTCGCGATTCTAGCGCAGCCCTCGGCAAAGGACACCGTTTTCCTGTGGGCATGTGTGACCGGGATTTGCGGTGCCCCTTGCCAGGGCGCGCGCCGGCCTCAGGCCCGCCGGAACGCCAGGTGGTAGCCGTTGCAGTCGCGGATGCCGAACTCGCGGCCGCCGTAGGGCATGTCCTGCGGCGGCCAGGCCACGGTGACACCGGTGCCGATGGCCGCGAACACGGCATCGACATCGGCGACGCTGAAATAGAGCGTGCCGGTGAACGCGGGCGGCCCGCCCCAGAGGTCGGCGGCGGTGAAGATCAGCGTGGCGCCGGCCTGCGTGACGGTGAGCGTGGCATCGCCCGGGTCGCTGACGCTGAAACCAGGCAGGGCGCGGTAGAAACCACGGGTGGCATCGAGGTCGTGGC
>NZ_PTQZ01000090.1 GCF_002943415.1 Amnimonas aquatica
TCAAGAACGAACTGAGGCAGCCTTTTTGGGAAAACAAAGACCGTGGGGTCAACTGAATGAATTTTGAAAGCGGCGATCGATGGCTAGCAAGAGGTGATAACTCGTGAATCTGGAGTTTACTCGGGAAGAGCTGGAGTTTCAGCAATCCATTCGTGACTGGATGCAGGTGAATGTGCCAGACGATATCAAGCGCTGCTCGGCGATTGGTGAGATGAGCGGCAAGGAACTCCAGCAAAAGTGGGAGCGTTTGCTCGGCAAGCAGGGCTGGTTGGCACTGACGTGGCCGAAACAGTATGGCGGGCCAGGCTGGACGGCGACACAGCGTTATATTTTTGATCTGGAGCGAGCCATGGCTGGCGCGCCCCCGACAAGTCCGTTCGGCGTGGCGATGGTAGGGCCGGTGCTTTAGGCGTTGTTGCACAAACGTCCCGAGTCTGTAGGCTAGCGCACCCATGACCAAGCCCGCTGCCGCCCAATACCGCACCACCAACTGGAAAGATTACAACGCAGCCCTCAAGGCCAGAGGCTCGCTCTCGGTCTGGCTGGATCGTGACATGCAATGGCACGGCCAGCCCACCGGTCGTCGCGGTCGATCACCGACGTTCAGCGATGCCGCCATCCAGTTCTGCCTGACCATCAAGGGGCTGTTCGGCCTGCCGTTGCGCCAAGTCATCGGTTTCGTGCAGAGCCTGATGCATCTGGCGGGATTGAATTGGCCCGTGCCTGACTACAGCACGGTCTGCCGCCGCCAGAAAACGCTGACCGTGAACATACCCTATCGCCCCAGTCGTGGTGGCTTGCATCTGCTGGTCGACAGCACCGGCGTGAAGATGCTGGGCGAAGGCGAATGGAAAACGAAGAAACATGGCTCGGAATACCGTCGGCAGTGGCGCAAGGTGCATCTGGGCGTTGATGCCGAGACGCTGGAGATCCGGGCCATCGAGGTCACGGACAACCGCATCGGCGACGCGCCGATGCTGCCTGAGCTGCTGACGTAGATCCCGGCGACTGAAGCCGTGGCGACGGTGAGCGGCGATGGTGCCTATGACACCAAGGCCTGTCATGCCGCGATTGCGGCACGCGGAGCCGCCGCCGTGATCCCGACCCGCAAGAATGCGCAGACCTGGAAAGGCAGCAGCGCGGGCGTCGAGGCTCGCAACGAAACCTTGCGATCAACCCGGCACCTGGGCCGGACGATCTGGAAGAAATGGAGTGGTTACCACCGGCGCAGCCTGGTGGAAACCAAGATGGGTTGCTTCAAGTTGCTGGGCGAGCGGGTCATGGCCCGAGATTTCGACCGCCAGGTGACGGAGCTTCAGGTGCGCGCGGCGATCCTGAACCAGTTCACGCGCTTGGGCACGCCACACACGATACGTGTGTCCTGAGCAGACTGGGGAAAGGGGTAGCTGCGCTCAGAGCGGCAATTGCGCAACAGCGCCTGGACAAGGTGTAACTGGATGTCATGGCCACCTCTATTTATTTTGTTTGAGCACAACAATGCATGATTGGTTGACCAACCAAATAATAATCCAAGGCATGTCAGATGGCAAAGCGTTTCTACCGGTCAGGCTGGGAGTTATTCAGAGCATTCTCAGGGGGCAGGTGGCAGGGAGTCTCGTGAACTGAAACGCTGCCTGTACTGCTCGGGCGGATGGCCGAACCAGCGTTTGAAGGCACGTCTGAAATTGGCGCTGTCGTGATAGTTCATCAACGCGGCGATGGCCTCGACGGACAGTTTGCTGTCACACAGGTAGCTCGCCGCCTGCTGGGACAGGATGTCGTCACGAATTTGACGAAAACTGCTGTGCTCCTGTTTCAGCTTGCGGGCTAGGGTGCGTTTGTTCATGAACAGGGAGGCCGCAGCTTCTTCTTCACTGAGCGTGCCGGGGGGGCGGGACAACATCATCTTCTTGAGCCGGGTCTGGTAGCTCGGTTTCTGGGTTTGAAGTTGCGCAAGCATGGCTTCGCACTGCTGCAGGGCCAGACGATAGTTTTCATGATTGGCGGAGGCGTTCGGTTCCTGGCACAACGTCATCGGCAGTTTAAGCGTCAACTGATTACAACCAAAGCGAATCCGCCCGGACAAATACTCGGAATAGATCGCGTGGTATTCGGGCGCCGGATGGGTAAAGCATATTTCAGCCTCATACAGAGGGCGGCCGACAATGAATTCGCCGAATTCGAGCAGTACCTTGATCATCGTGTCAGCCAGGCAGCGCTGGAGGTCGGCGTCTAGCGGTACCTGGAAATCCAGCCTGCATTCCAGGTGCTCTTCAACCTGCCGTAAATGCAACTGGATAACGCTGGCGCGGGTGGGCAGGAAGGTTTGTATCGCCCGTAGTGCGCTGAGCAGGTCCGGGCTGCTGGAAGCGGCAAAGCCCATCGCACCGTGGGTTGCCGGGGTCAGTCGCTTGCCCAGCCGCAATCCGAATGCCGGCTGGCCTGACAGCAATAGCGCGTTGCTCAGAATCCGTACCTGTTGAGCCGGCGTGATCATGCTGTCCTCGCTCAGGAACTGCACGACGTCAAGGCCGGTGCCTCGCAGTAAAACGGGCAATTGCCTAGTCGTCATGTCCAGCTCACGGGCGATAAGCCGCGAATAGTTCGACGGAATATTGGCTGCCAGATTTTGCCAACCATCTGCCTGTTGTGTCATTGGCGCGGCCCATTGCATAGGGGGAGATATTGTCTTTAAGTGACCCGCGCATGTCAAGAAATGACCTCGCTGTCATGCCGGCGTGGAATAACTATCCAAGCATAAGTTACTCGCAGGAGAGAGACATTGGGCAAGATCACCTTTATTGAGCATGACAACACCGAACATGTCACAGAATTCGAGGTTGGCACCACGTTGATGCAGATTGCCGCCGATAACGCCATTCCAGGCGTCGACGGGGATTGTGGCGGGGAGTGCGCCTGCGGCACCTGCCACATGATCATTGCGGATGAGTGGTTCGGCAAGACCGGATCGATCGGCGACGCTGAAGAGCAGATGCTGTCCATGACCCCGGAGCGGGCGAAAACCTCGCGACTGGGCTGTCAGGTCAAGACCACAGATGCAATGGACGGCCTCACCGTTCATTTACCCGAATTCCAGATGTAAGTATTGGAGAACGCCATGTCAACGAAATCAAGCGCAATTGATGCCGTCCAGACTAAAGTGATCAATGCCACATCCAAAGTAGTGCCAATGCACTTGCAAATCCAGGCACTGAAGATGGTGATGAAGGCAAAAAAGAAGATCATCGGCAGGCAGCGCCCCCTGCTCAATTTTGTCGAAACGCCTGTGCCCGATGTCAACACACTGGCGCTTGAAGACATCGACGTAAGCAACCCATTTTTGTACCGTCAAGACCAGTGGCGCGCCTATTTCAAGCGGCTACGTGATGAGGCGCCGGTGCACTACCAGAAGAAAAGTCCATTCGGGCCGTTCTGGTCGATAACGCGCTATGAAGACATTCTGTTCGTGGACAAGAGTCACGAGTTGTTTTCGTCCGAGCCGCAAATCATTTTGGGTGACCCCCCGGAAGGACTATCGGTAGAAATGTTCATCGCCATGGACCCGCCCAAGCATGACGTGCAGCGCCAGGCGGTTCAGGGTGTGGTGGCGCCCAAGAACCTGAAGGAAATGGAAGGGCTGATCCGCGAGCGCGCCGGGGAAGTGCTCGACAGCCTGCCTCTGGGCGTACCCTTTAACTGGGTGCCGGCCGTGTCGAAGGAACTGACGGGGCGCATGCTGGCGACGCTGCTGGATTTCCCTTATGAGGAGCGTCACAAGCTGGTTGACTGGTCGGATCGATTGTCCGGCGCAGCATCAGCGACCGGCGGTGAGTTTACAGATGAAGACAGCATGTTCGACGACGCCGCAGACATGGCGAGGGCTTTCTCCAAGCTATGGCGCGACAAGGAAGCACGTCGTGCAGCCGGCGAAGAGCCCGGTTTCGATTTGATCAGTATGTTGCAGAGCAACGAAGATACAAAGGACTTGATCAATCGTCCGATGGAGTTTATCGGGAATCTGGCGCTGCTTATCGTTGGTGGCAATGACACTACGCGCAACTCCATGAGCGGCGGTGTACTGGCTCTGAACCAGTTCCCTGAAGAATTCGCCAAACTCAAGGCGAACCCGGAGCTGATTCCGAATATGGTCTCGGAAATCATCCGCTGGCAAACCCCGCTGGCGAATATGCGCCGGGTCGCTACGCAGGATGTGGAGCTGCGTGGTCAGACCATCAAGAAGGGTGATCGCGTGGTGATGTGGTACGCCTCGGGCAATCGGGACGAACGCAAGTTCGAAAATGCGGATCAGCTCATTATTGATCGCAAGGAAGCCCGTAACCATATTTCTTTTGGTTACGGCGTTCACCGTTGCATGGGCAACCGTCTGGCCGAATTGCAACTGCGCATTCTCTGGGAAGAACTGCTCAAGCGTTTTGATAACATCGAAGTTGTTGGTGAGCCGGAACGTGTGCAGTCCAACTTCGTGCGGGGCTATTCCAGGCTGATGGTCAAGCTGACGGCAAAAAGTCAATGAGTCGTCCGAGCGGAGTGGAGTCCGAACACTTCGATTATGTGGTGGTCGGCGCGGGCTCGGCGGGGTGTGCGGTGGCCAACCGCCTGTCCGAGAGCGGTCACTATTCGGTACTGCTGCTCGAAGCCGGTCCGGAGAGCCGCCGCAATCCTTTCGTAAACATGCCGCTGGGCTTCCTGCAACTGATGTTCAGCCGCCGCTACAACTGGCAGTTCAATACCGAACCACAGCGTAACATGTACGACCGCGCGCTGTTCCAGCCGCGGGGCAAGATGCTCGGCGGTTCCAGCGGCATGAATGCGCAGGTCTATATCCGCGGGCATGCTTGGGACTACGACGAGTGGGCGCGGCTGGGTTGCGACGGGTGGTCGTACGCAGAGGTACTGCCGTACTTCCGCAGGTCCGAACATTTCGAGCCGAAACTGACGCCGGTCGAGGCAGCGTTTCACGGCCAGGGTGGTCCGCTCAATGTTGCCGAGCGCCGCTATACCAATCCGCTGAGCGCGGCATTCGTCGAGGCGGCGACACAGGCGGGGTACCGGCGCAATACGGATTTCAACGGCAGTGAGCAGGAGGGCGTGGGTTTCTACTATGCCTACCAAAAGGACGGCGCGCGCTGCAGCAATGCGCGCGCCTATCTCGAACCTGCCGCAGGGCGTTCCAACCTGACAGTCCGCAGCGGTGCGCATGTTACCCGTGTGCTGCTCGAAGGCACCCGCGCCACCGGTGTCGAGTACCGCAGCGCGACCGGGCTGGTGCAGGTCCGTGCCGAGCGCGAGGTTGTGCTCTGCGGCGGCGCGTTCAACTCGCCGCAACTGCTGATGCTATCCGGGATCGGTCCGCGGGAGGAGCTGTCCCGGCACGGCATCAAACTGCATCATGCGCTGGAGGGTGTTGGGCAGAATCTCCAAGACCATATCGACGTGTTCGTGCGCGTCAGAGCGCGCAGTCGCCAGAGCATCTCGATGCATCCGAGCTACTGGCTCAAGGGCCTGCGGGCCCTGCTGCAATACCTGAGTAATAGACGCGGAGTGCTGTCGAGCAACGGCGCCGAGGCCGGCGGGTTCATCCGTTCCCGGCCGGAGGAGCCGATACCCGACCTGCAACTGCACTTTGGGCCAATGTTGTACGCCGATCACGGGCGGGACTTGAGGACCGCAATGAGTGGTTATGGCTACATAGTCATGATCTACGGGCTCAGGCCATTGTCGCGTGGCCGCGTCGGTCTGCACAGTGCCGACCCGTTCGCGGCGCCGCTGATAGACCCCAACTACATGGCCGAGTCCGCCGACGTTGAGCAACTCGTTCGCGGGGTTCACCTGTTGCGCAGGATTCTGGCGCAGTCGGCCTTCGCCCCGCACCACGAGGTCGAGATGTCGCCTGGGCCGGCGCTGCAGAATGACGACGACCTCGCCGAATGGGTGCGGCGCAGCGGTGAGTCGGCATATCACCCTGTCGGCACCTGCAAGATGGGTGTGGATCCGATGGCGGTGGTCGATTCGCGTCTGCGCGTGCATGGACTGCAATGTCTGCGGGTGATTGATGCCTCCATCATGCCGACGCTGGTCGGCGGTAACACCAATCAGCCGGCGACCATGATCGGCGAGAAGGGCGCCGCGATGATGCTTGAGGATGCCGAGACCTCCGGCGGCTGAGAGCCGCGTGCGGGGTGTCGCGGGGCGCGGTTGACATCACCGTGTCAGCCGACCTTGTGCTCATCTCGGATGGCGACTCCTGAACAACCCGATCCCAAGGCACAGCTAAAGAGAGAGGCTATGGTAAACAAACGAAAAGAGACCACAGTCATCGTTGGCGGCGGGCACGCAGCAGGTGCGCTCCTGACAACCTTGCTGCAAAAAAAATATCAACATGAGGTGGTTCTGGTGGGCGAAGAACCCCATCCACCATATCAGCGACCGCCTTTGTCCAAGAATTACCTGGCAGGAGATGTTGATCAGGAGTCGCTGTACCTGAAGCCGCGCTCGGTGTACGAGAAGGCAGGCCATCAGTTGCGGCTCGGTGTGCGCGTCGAACAAATTGATCGAGACAACAAGACCATCAGCTTGTCGGACAAGAGCACGTTAAAATACGATCGACTGGTTCTGGCCACGGGCTCACACGTCCGACGTCTGAAAG
>NZ_PTQZ01000091.1 GCF_002943415.1 Amnimonas aquatica
AGCCCGGCGGTGCTCGCGCTGGTGGACGAGCTGGGGCGTGCCGACGGGGTGATCGTGGGCACGCCGGTCTACAAGGCATCCTACTCCGGCGTGCTTAAGGCCTTGCTCGACCTGCTGCCGGAGCGGGTGTTCGCCGACAAGGTGCTGCTGCCGTTCGCGGTCGGCGGATCGCCCGCGCACATGCTGGTGCTCGACTATGCCCTGCGTCCGGTGCTGGCGGCTCTCAAGGCGCAGGAGATCCTGCACGGCGTCTATGCCCTCGACAGTCAGATCATCCGTCGGGAGACCCGCGTGGTGCTGGAGCCGGTGCTGACGGAGCGTCTGCAGCACGCTCTGGGGCAGTTCGAACTGGCGCTGGCGCGACGTCGCTCCGGCCGCCTGGCGGCGCTCGATGTGGGGGAGGTGGCCACGGCCTGAGCGAGACAGGGCCGGTGTTCGCGAGGGGGGATGGCGTGCCCGCGGCGGGCGCGCTGGCCGGGATGCAGCCGGAAAGCAAAAAGGCCCGCGTTAGCGGGCCTTTTCGTGTGTTTTGGTCGGGGTAGCAGGATTCGAACCTACGACCTCTACGTCCCGAACGTAGCGCTCTACCAGACTGAGCTATACCCCGATCCGGATCGGGGTACCGATCCGGGAGGCGCGCATTATAGCGCGCGCTCGGCGTTTGAAAAGGGGCTGTTGCGCTTTTCTTGAGCGGTCGCGCGCCGTGCCGTACCCGGGCCTGTCCGCAGGCCTCAGTGGTCGCGTCGCAGCGCCAGGCGGGCGAGCTCCTCCAGAGCCTGCCGCCAGGGGGTCGCGGGCAGGGGCGCCAGCGCCGCGATGGCTGCCTCGGACTCCTGCCGCGCGCGTTCGTGGCTGTAGTCCAGGGCGCCGCAGCGGCGGACCAGCGCGATGATTTCCTGCAGATGCTCCAGCCCGCCGGTGCGGATGGATTCGCGCACCATGTCCGCTTCCGCCGGCGCGGCCACCTTCATGGCCTGGATCAGCGGCAGCGTGGGCTTGCCCTCGGCGAGGTCGTCACCGACGTTCTTGCCCATGACATCGGCCGAGCTGGTGTAGTCGAGCACGTCGTCGATGATCTGGAAGGCGGCGCCGAGATGGCGCGCGTAGGCCGCCATCTGCGTCCGCCAGCGCGGATCGGAAAGGGCGGCGGCGCATTCGGCGGCGGCCTCGAACATCTTCGCGGTCTTGCCGTGGATCACCTCGAGGTAGCGCGCTTCGGTGGTGTCCGGGTCGTGCTGGTTGATCAGCTGCAGCACCTCGCCCTCGGCGATCACGCAGGTGCCGTCGGACATGATGTCGAACACGGCCTGGTTGCGCAGGCCGGCGATGAGCTGGAACGAGCGCGCCACCAGATAGTCGCCGACCAGCACCGCGGTCGGGTTGCCCCAGCGCGAGTTCACGGTGGCGCGGCCGCGGCGCAGCGAGGACTCGTCGACCACGTCGTCGTGCAGCAGGGTGGCGGTGTGCAGCATTTCGATGATGGCCGCCATGGTGACATGGTCGCGGCCCTCGCCGTAGCCGCAGGCGCGGGCGGCGAGCAGCGTGACCAGCGGCCGCAGGCGCTTGCCGCCGCTCTGCACGATGTAGGTGCCGACTTCGCTGACCAGAGGCACGCGGGACTGCAGGCTGGAACTGATGCAGGCATCGACAGCGGCGAAGTCGTCCCTGACGAGGTGGAGAATGTCTTTGAAATCCATGAAATGAAGGACACGACAGCGAAGTAGGGAATGCCCGCAATGCTATCAGTCCGCGCCGTTCGCAGCCACCGCCCCGCGTCGCGCCGCGGCTGCTATGATCGCGGCCTCTCCGGCGGCGGGGCCGCTTCCCTGTGCCTGCGCTGATCGCACTTGCGCGGGAACTGTCTTTTCCATAGAATTGCGCGCCTTGCGAAACTTCTCGGTCCCGGGTGCTCATTTTCCGAGCCAGAACGGCGATGCGGCAGTGTCAGACGCGGTGCGTCAGGACAGGCCGGACACGCGACCCGATCCGATCGATATGGTGGGAGCCATTTTATGTACGCAGTGATCAAGAGCGGTGGCAAGCAGCACCGCGTGGTGGAAGGTGAACGTCTGAAGGTCGAGCTGCTGGCTGTCGAGCCGGGCCAGACCATCACTTTCGAAGATGTCCTGCTGGTCGCCAACGGCGACAACATCCAGGTCGGCACGCCGGTCGTCGCCGGTGCCAAGGTGACCGCCGAGGTGGTTGCTCACGGTCGTCACGACAAGGTCCGCATCGTCAAGTTCCGTCGCCGCAAGCACTACCGCAAGCAGGCGGGTCACCGTCAGTACTACACTGAACTGAAGATCACCGGCATCAGCGCCTGATCGGCCTGAACGCGCACAGTCGAGAGAGTAAACAGACATGGCACACAAAAAAGCAGGCGGTTCCACCCGCAACGGTCGCGACTCAGAAGCCAAACGCCTTGGCGTGAAGGTCTACGGCGGCCAGCAGATCCAGGCCGGCGGCATCATCATCCGTCAGCGCGGCACCCAGTTCTGGGCTGGCGAGAACGTCGGCATGGGCCGTGACCACACTCTGTTCGCCAAGGCGAACGGCGTGGTCAAGTTCGTGACCAAGGGCGAGTTCAACCGCAAGTACGTGGTCGTCGAAGCCACTGCCTGAGCGTGAACGCGTCTCGAAGGCCCCGCCTGTGCGGGGCCTTTTTGTTTGTTTTCCGCCCTTGTGTCCGGTGATCATGCCGGGGCAGGGGCCAGGAGCGTGAATCATGCGGTTTGTCGATGAAGCGGTGATCAAGGTCGCGGCCGGCGATGGCGGCAACGGCTGCATGAGCTTCCGGCGCGAGAAGTTCATCCCGTTCGGCGGCCCGGACGGCGGCGACGGCGCGCACGGCGGCTCGGTCTGGGCCGAGGCCGATGTCGGCGTCAACACCCTGGTCGACTACCGCTACACCCGCCAGTTCCGCGCCACCCGCGGCGGCAACGGCCGGGGCGCGAACTGCACCGGCAAGAGCGGCGACGACATCGTGCTCAAGGTGCCGGTCGGCACCACGCTGCTCGACGAGGCCACCGGCGAAATGCTCGGCGACCTGACCCAGGACGGCCAGCGCATCCTGCTCGCGCGTGGCGGTCGCGGCGGCCTCGGCAACATCAACTTCAAGAGCTCGACCAACCGCTCGCCGCGCAAGACCACCGACGGCACCGCCGGCGAGACGCGCGAGCTGCGCCTGGAGCTGAAGGTGCTGGCCGATGTCGGCCTGCTCGGCCTGCCCAACGCCGGCAAGTCGACGTTCATCCGCGCGGTGTCGGCGGCCAAGCCCAAGGTCGCGGACTATCCGTTCACCACGCTGGTGCCCAACCTCGGCGTGGTCGATGTCGACCGCCACCGCTCCTTCGTCATGGCCGACATTCCCGGCCTGATCGAGGGTGCCTCCGACGGCGCCGGCCTCGGCATCCGCTTCCTCAAGCACCTGGCGCGCACGCGCTTCCTGCTGCACCTGGTCGATGTCGCTCCGTACGACGAGACCGATCCGGTCGCCGCCGTGCAGGCCATCGCCGGCGAGCTGGACAAGTTCTCGCCGACGCTGGCGTCGCTGCCGCGCTGGCTGATCCTGAACAAGATCGACCTGCTGCCCGAGGACGAAGCCGAGCAGCGCTGCGCCGAAATCGTCGCGCGTCTGGGCTGGACAGGGCCGGTGTTCCGCACCTCCGGCCTGACCCGCGAGGGTGCCATGGCGGTGTGCTATCAGCTCATGGATGCTATCGAGGCGCAGCGCGAGGCCGAAGCCGAGAACCCCGAGCTGGCCGAGGCCGAGCAGGCCAAGCGCGAGCGTCTGGTGCAGGAAGGCCGCGAGCGCATCCGCGAGCTCGATGTGCGCCGCGCCGCCGAGCGCCGCGCGCGCCGCCTGGGCGTCGACATCGATGATGACGATGACGACGACTGGGACGAGGACGAAGACGGGCCGGAGATCATCTACCGCCCGTGACCGGTGCATGGTCGCCGATTTCCGGTGCGCCGGCCTTGAGCCTGCGCGCCGGAGTGCTCACAATCCGCAGGTTCCGTCAGTCCCCGGCATATTCCGAAGGCCATCATGTCCGCATCCGCCGCTTCGCAACGCATCCGTCTGCAGCAAGCCCGCCGCTGGGTGGTGAAGATCGGCTCGGCACTGCTCACCGACGACGGCCGCGGCCTCGACCAGCAGGCCATGGCCGGCTGGGTGGCGCAGATGGTCGCGCTCAAGCGCCGCGGCATCGAGCTCATCCTGGTGTCGTCGGGCGCGGTCGCCGAAGGCATGGTGCGCATGGGGCTGGGCAGCCGCCCGGACTCGGTGCCGGCGCTGCAGGCCTGCGCCGCCATCGGCCAGATGGGCCTGGTGCAGGCCTATGAATCGCATTTCCGCGAGCACGGCGTGCGCACCGCGCAGGTGCTGCTCACCCATGACGACCTCGCCGACCGTCAGCGCTACCTGAATGCCCGCAGCACGCTGCGCGCGCTCATGGACTGGGGCGTGATCGCGGTCATCAACGAGAACGACACTGTCGCCACCGACGAGATCCGCTTCGGCGACAACGACACCCTGGGCGCGCTGGTGGCGAATCTGGTCGAGGCCGAGGCGCTGATCATCCTCACCGACCAGGAAGGCATGTTCGACCGCGATCCGCGCCAGGACCCGGACGCGGTGCTGCTGCCCGAGGTGCAGGCGCTGGATGACCGCCTGCTGGCCATGGCCGGCGGCGGCGGCAAGTTCGGTCGCGGCGGCATGGTCACCAAGGTGCGCGCGGCCCGCCTGGCGGCGCGCTCCGGCTGCGCCACGGTGATCGCCAGCGGGCGCGGCGAGCGCATTCTCGAGCGCCTGGCCGACGGCGAGACCCTGGGCACGCTGCTGCTGCCCGAGCAGGATCGTCTGGCGGCGCGCAAGCAGTGGCTGGCCGGGCACCTGCAGCATGCCGGCCGTCTGGTGCTCGACGCCGGCGCCGTGCGCGCGCTGCGCGAAGGCCGCCGCAGCCTGCTGCCGGTCGGTGTGCGCCAGGTCGAGGGCAGCTTCCGGCGCGGCGAGGTGGTGGCCTGCGTCGACGAGGCGGGAGTGCAGGTTGCCGTCGGCCTGGTCAATTACGGTGCGGATGAGGCGGCGCGCATCGCCGGTCAGCCGTCCGAACGCATCGAGGCGCTGCTCGGCTACGCTGACGCGCCCGAGCTGATCCATCGCGACAACATGGTGCTGGTGTAACGCTGATTCCGGAGTCGTCATGACTGCGACGCGTGGACGGGTGCTGCTTGCCCTGCTGTCCCTCTATCTCATCTGGGGTTCCACCTACCTGGCCATGCGCTGGGCCATCGCCGGCATGTCGCCGCTGTTCATGGCGGGTGTTCGCTATGTCATCGCCGGTGCCCTGATCTACGCCTTCCTGCGCTGGCGCGGCCATGCCGCGCCGACGCCGGTGCAGTGGCGCAGTGCCGGCATCGTCGGGGTGTTCCTGCTGCTGGGCGGCAACGGCGCGGTCGGCATCGCCATGGAGCATGGCGTCAGCTCCGCGCTGTCGGCTACGGTGGTGGCCATCACGCCGTTGTGCGCGGCGCTGTTCGCGCGCATCTGGGGCCAGCGCACGTCGCGCCGGGAGTGGTTCGGACTCGGGCTCGGCCTGGCCGGCGTGGCCATGCTCAAGCAGGGGCAGGGGCTGGAGGGTTCGCTCGCCGGCTTCCTGCTGCTGATCTTCGCGGCCCTGAGCTGGTCGTTCGGCTCCATGTGGGGCAAGCACCAGCCGCAGCCCTCGATCTGGATGGCCAGCGCCGTGCAGATGCTGGTCGGCGGCCTGGCGCTGTTCCTCGCCAGCGCGGTCAGCGGCGAGACCTGGAGCGCGCCGGCCTCGGCGCAGAGCTTCTGGGCGCTGGTCTACCTGATCTTCATCGGCGCCATCGTCGGTTTTTCCTCCTATGTCTTCCTGCTCGCCACCGTGCGGCCGGCGCTGGCCACCAGCTACGCCTACGTCAATCCGCTGGTGGCGGTGCTGCTCGGGGTCTGGCTGGGGCGCGAGGTGGTGGATGCCGCCGAGCTGGCCGGGCTGGCGGTCATCCTTTCCGGCGTGGTGCTGGTGTGCTGGCCGGTGAAGCCGGCGCCGGCCTCCGACGAGGTGGGGCCGTGATCGTCCGGCCGCGTCCGCACTGGTTCCGCATGCTGCTGGTGTGGCGCGGCTCGGTGCTGCCGCGCATCCTGCCGCAGCTGCTGGCGGTGACGGCGGTGGCGATGCTGGTCACGCTGTTCCACGGCCAGCTCTTCCACTGGAAGATCACGCTGACCTTCGTGCCGTTCACCCTCATCGGCGTGGCGCTGGCGATTTTCCTCGGCTTCCGCAACAGCGCCAGCTACGACCGCTACTGGGAAGGCCGCAAGCTCTGGGGAGCGGTGCTCAACGACACCCGCACCCTGGCGCGCCAGGCCATGACCCTGCCGGCCCTGCCGCCCGGCGAGGCCCGCCCGTTCGTGCTCGCGCTGGCGGCGTTCACGCAGGCGCTGCGGCACCAGCTGC
>NZ_PTQZ01000092.1 GCF_002943415.1 Amnimonas aquatica
ATGCCCTGCTGCGCATGGCGGCGTTTCCCTGGGGCGGGGCACATGCGCGGCTGGCGGATGCGCTGGAGGATGCGGTGCGGTACTGGGACCTGGCCGGGCTGCTGCCTCGTCCGTGGCTGAGCCTGTCCGGCGGCGAGCAGCAGCGCGCCCAGCTGGCGCGCTCCCAGTTGCAGCTGATGCTGGCCGAACCTGGTGACGCCACGCTCTGGCTGCTGGACGAGCCGCTGGCGGCGCTGGACTGGCGGCATCAGCAGACGGTGCTGGCGGCCTGTCGTGAACAGGCGGCGCGCAACAGCCTGGTGCTGGCCAGCGTGCACGACATGAATGCCGCGCTGGCCATGGCCACGCATGTGCTGGTGCTGGGGCAGGGAGAGGTGCTGATGGCTGGCGAGATGCACCAGGAGCGGTTCCGCGAGGCGCTGCAGGAGGCGTTCTCGGTGCGCCTGGGCTGGGTCAGTCATCCGGATGACGGCCGGCCCTGGCTGGTGCCGCTGGCGGGATGAAAACCGGGGTGTCCGGGCTGACAAACGCTGCGCTACAAGTCAGCCCGGACACCCCGTTTGCATCTGGCGGCCAGCGATCCGGCACATGCACTGAAGGGTAGTGCAGGGCGCTGAAGCTGTCTGTCGCAGGTGGGGATGCGGGACTGACTTGTAGCGCAGCGTTTGTCAGTCCCGCATCCCCACCTGTGACAGTCCCGCTGTGCCAGGCTTGTCAGCCCTCAGAGCGCCGTCACCACCCCGGCGACATGCGGCTTGCCCTTGCGCGCGTCATTGACGGCGAACTCCAGGCCGCCATCGGCGGTTGGCGTCGAGCTGAACGCCACCTTGGCCGGCAGCAGCACCGGCAGCTTGAACTGCACATCCACGCTGTAGGCGTCCGGCAGGCGGCTTTCCATGGCGGCCAGGCAGGCGGCCTTGGTCCACATGCCGTGCGCGATGGCCTGCGGGAAGCCCAGCAGCTTCGCGGTGGCGGCGTAGAGGTGGATGGGGTTGCGGTCGCCGGAGATGGCGCCGTAGCGGCGGCCGATGTCGCCCGGCACGTTCCAGAATGCGCTTGCGGCCGGCTTCTCGCTGGCAGCGGCCTTGGCCGGCTTCGCGGCTTTCGCCGGCTTGCCGCCCTCGGTCCTGGGAGCGGGCTGGCGGCGCAGGTAGGTGCTGTAGTCGACCCAGACCTTCTCGGCGCCCACCCAGGCCTCGCTGATCAGGTCGAAGGTGATGCCCTTGTCATGCGGCTGCAGATTGCCGACGCGGGTGCGGAAGGTCACCACCTCGGAAGCCAGAACCGGGCGCAGCTGGTCGATGCGGTTGCGCACATGCACCAGGCCCATCAGCGCGTAGGGGAAGCTGGCATCGGTCATCAGCACCATCTGCAGCGGGAAGCTGAGGATGTGCAGGTAGGTCGACGGCACCGTCTCGCGCAGCGCGAAACCGCAGACGCGGTTGTAGTCGGCCAGGTGGGCACGATCGATCTTGTGGTCCTTGAGCACGATCTCGAGGTNTCACGAACAGTCATGGCTGGTTCCTCTGGAGACACATCGGAGGGATGCATCGGGGAAATGCACGGGCCGGCTGCCGGGACAGCCGGCCCGTGGCCGGAAATCATCGCGCCCCCCGCACCAGGCGGACGGGCGCGCTCACGGGCATCAGGCGCCGATCAGGCTCTGGCCGCAGACACGCACGATGTTGCCGTTGACGCCGTTCGAGGCCGGGCTGGCGTACCAGGCGATGGTCTCGGCGACGTCCACCGGCAGGCCGCCCTGCGACATGGAGTTCATGCGGCGGCCGGCTTCGCGGATGGCGAACGGAATGGCGGCGGTCATCTGCGTTTCGATGAAGCCCGGGGCCACGGCGTTGATGGTGATGCCCTTCGCCAGCAGCGGCTTGACCGAGCTGTTGACCAGGCCGATGACGCCGGCCTTGGACACGGCGTAGTTGCTCTGGCCCATGTTGCCGGCGATGCCGGAGATCGACGACACGCAGATCACGCGGCCGTTCTGGCGGATGGCGCCCTGTGCCAGCAGCTCGTCGTTGATGCGCTCTTCGGACGACAGGTTGATGTTGATCACCAGGTTCCAGAGCTGTTCCTTCATGTTCGCCAGCGTCTTGTCGCGGGTCACGCCGGCGTTGTGGACAATGATGTCCAGGCCGCCGTGGGCGCTCTTGACGTGTTCGGCGATGCGCGCCGGGGCTTCGGCCGAGGTGATGTCCAGCGCCAGCACGGAGCCGCCGATGTCAGCTGCGACACGGTTCAGGTCGGCTTCCTGCTGCGGCACGTCGAGGGCGATGACATGCGCGCCGTCACGCGCCAGCACCTGGGCGATGGCTTCGCCGATGCCGCGCGAGGCGCCGGTCACCAGGGCGACCTTGCCGGCCAGCGGACGCGTCCAGTCCGGGGTTTCGCCGGCGATGCCGGTGGCCTGCACGCGCGCGACCTGGCCGGAGACATAGGCCGACTTCGGCGAGATGAAGAAGCGCAGGGTCGACTCCAGGTCGGCTTCGGCGCCCGGGGCGACGTAGATCAGCTGGGCGGTGCTGCCCTTCTTCACTTCCTTGCCGATGGCACGGGTGAAGCCTTCCAGCGCGCGCTGGGCGGTGGCGTGCTTGGCATCTTCCAGCAGCTCCGGGGTGCGGCCGATGACGATGATGCGGCCGCTGACGGCCAGCTTGCGGATCACCGGGTTGAAGAAGTTGTAGATGGCGATCAGGTCATCGGAGCGGGTGATGCCGGAGGCGTCGAACACCAGTGCCTTGAACTTCTGGCCGTCTTCGGCGGCCGGGGTGTAGGCCTGGGTGGCCAGGCCGACGGAGGCGGCTGCCTGGTGCACGCCGCCGTCGAACAGGGCGTAGGTCTCGGCGCTGATGTTGGACAGGACCTGGGCGATGGCGCCGGTCAGGTCGCTGCCGGCGGCGGCGCCGAGCAGCACGGTGCCGCTGACCACCGGCTGGCCGGCGACGAAGCGGTCCAGCGGCTGCGGGCTGGGCAGACCGAGGTTCTTGGCCAGCAGCTGGCCGAACGGCGAGTTCACGAAATCAAGATAGCGGTCGCTCATGACTGGATCCTTCATCTGTTATGGGCGGCCGGATCCTTCGCGATCCGGCGCGGTTTCGGGTGATCGGGGCGGCGGGGCCGTCCGGCATCTGAACTGCCGAGCCTAGTCAATCGGCCCGCGCTTGGCGAGACCGGCCGGTCAGGCGGTATGTCCTGCAGTCAGCGTCCGGCTGGCGGAAATCTGGTTACCATGGGCCGGATCGTGCTGCGCATGCAGCCTAGCAAACCCTGTCAGCGGGGGAATTTGCCGTGACGTGCGCCGGTTGCCGCATTTCGGCCAATGACCTGTTCGCGGGGTGTGCTAGCGTGGCACGGTGTCGCATCTCATCAAGAGTCCGTTCATCAGGAGTCAGGAGTCCATCATGACCACCCTTCGTCGCGTCGCCATCGTCGGCGGCAACCGCATCCCCTTCGCCCGCTCCAACAGTGTCTACGCCACGGCGTCCAACCAGGACATGCTGACGGCCGCCCTCGACGGTCTGGTCGAGCGCTACAACCTGGCTGGCGAGCGCATCGGTGAAGTGGTCGCCGGCGCCGTGCTCAAGCACAGCCGCGACTTCAACCTGACCCGCGAAGCCGTGCTCAGCACCAAGCTGGCGCCGGAAACCACCGCCTACGACATCCAGCAGGCCTGTGGCACCGGCCTGGAAGCTGCCATCCTCGTGGCCAACAAGATCGCTGTCGGCCAGATCGAGTCCGGCATCGCCGGTGGCGTCGACACCACCTCCGACGCCCCGATCGGTCTCAGCGACGGCATCCGCAGCCTGCTGCTCGAAGTCAACCGCGGCAAGACCACCGGTGACAAGCTGAAGACGCTGGCCAAGATCCGTCCGAGCCACCTTGGCCTGGAAATCCCGCGCAACGGCGAGCCGCGCACCGGCCTGGCCATGGGCGACCACGCCGCCATCACCGCCGCCGAATGGAACGTGCCGCGCCAGGCACAGGACGAGCTGGCCGTGGCCAGCCACAAGAAGCTGGCCGCCGCCTACGAGCGCGGTTTCTTCGATGACCTGATCACCCCGTACCTGGGCCTGAAGCGCGACCAGAACCTGCGTCCGGACTCCAACGTCGAGAAGCTGTCCACGCTGAAGCCGGTGTTCGGCGACCGCGAGACCGGCACCATGACCGCCGCCAACTCCACCCCGCTGACCGACGGCGCCTCCGTGGTGCTGCTGGCCTCGGAAGAGTGGGCCAAGGCGCACAACCTGCCGATCCTGGCCTGGTTCATCGACGGTGAAGTGGCTTCGGTCGATTTCGTGCACAAGAAGGAAGGCCTGCTGATGGCGCCGGCCTACGCCGTGCCGCGTCTGCTGGCCCGTCGCGGCCTGACCCTGCAGGACTTCGACTACTACGAAATCCACGAAGCCTTCGCCTCTCAGGTGCTGGCCACGCTGGCTGCCTGGGAAGATCCGAAGTTCTGCAAGGAGCGTCTGGGCCTGGATGCCCCGCTGGGTTCGATCGATCGCGCCAAGCTCAACGTCAACGGCTCCTCGCTGGCGGCAGGCCATCCGTTCGCAGCCACCGGCGGCCGCATCATCGCCACGCTGGCCAAGATCCTCAGCGAGAAGGGTTCGGGCCGCGGCCTGATCTCCATCTGCGCCGCTGGCGGCCAGGGCGTGGTTGCCATCGTCGAGCGCTGATGATCGCGGGCGCCCCGGTCTTCGCCGGGGTGCCCGGCATCGCGCCGGCGCCGGTCGTGCAGACCGCGCCGGCATGAAAAAGCCCGGACTTGTCCGGGCTTTTTCATGTCCGATCCGGCCATCGTGTGGCCGGTGGCGCTCACTGCTTGTTGATGTCGAGCAGCTCGACCTCGAACACCAGCGTCTCGTTGGGGCCGATCTTGCCGCCGGCACCCTGTTCGCCGTAGGCGATGGCGGACGGCAGCACGAACTTGTACTTGCTGCCCACTGTCATGAGCTGCACGCCTTCGGTCCAGCCCGGAATGACCTGGTTGAGCTGGAAGGTGGCCGGCTGGCCGCGATCGTAGGAGCTGTCGAAGGTCTCGCCGTTGGTCAGCGTGCCCTTGTAGTTCACCGTGACCACGTCGGTGGCCTTGGGCTTGGCGCCGGTGCCTTCCTTCAGCACTTCGTACTGCAGGCCGCTGGCCGTGGTCTTGACGCCGGACTTCTTGGCGTTCTCCTCGAGGAACTTCTTGCCGTCCTCGACCGCCGACTTGGCCTTTTCTTCCATCTTCTTGATGTGCTTCTCGCGCAGCTTCTGGGCCACGGTCATCTGCACCTGGCGACGGGCTTCGTCGTCCAGCGCCAGCTCCTTCTTCTCCAGCACGTCGTTCAGGCCGGCGACGATGGTGTTGACGTCGATGTCTTCGCTGATGTTTTCCAGCGACTTGCCGATGTCGACGCCGATGGAGTAGCTGAACTTCTGGGTCTCGGTTTCCAGCTCCGCCTTCTTGCTGAAGGGGTTGTTGCAGGCGGCGAGCAGTGCGGTGGCGCCTACGGTGGCAACGAGCCGGGTGGATCGGTTCATGAATTGGGTCCTTGTCTTGTCGGTGTTGTTTGAAGGCGATCGATTGAAGCGCACTTCAGGGGGTCTTGTCATCAGTCCTTCCGGCCGGGATGCTGCAACCTCCGCAGCAGGCTGGAGGTGTCCCAGCGCCCGCCGCCCATGGCCTGCACGTCGCGGTAGAAGTCGTTGACCGTGGCGGTCAGCGGCAGCTCCAGCGCCATGCGCCCGGCCTCGGCCAGCACGATGTCGAGGTCCTTGCGCATCCAGTCCACCGCGAAGCCGTGGTCGTACTCGCCGGCGAGCATGGTCTGGTGGCGGTTGACCAGCTGCCAGGACGAGCCGGCGCCCTGGCCGACCAGGGCCATGACCTGGGCGACGTCGAGTCCGGCGTGCTGCGCGAAGTGCATGCCTTCGGCGACTCCCTGAATCACGCCGGCCACGCAGATCTGGTTGACCATCTTGGCGAGCTGGCCGCTGCCGGCCGGGCCGACGTGGGCCTGCGCGCGGGCATAGGCCGCGAGCACGGGCGCGGCGCGGGCGATATCGTCGTCGGCGCCACCGCAGAAGATGCTGAGCTGGCCGTTGATGGCGCCCTGCTGTCCGCCTGACACCGGGGCATCGACGAAGCCGATATCGCGCTCTCCCAGGATGGCGGCGAGGCGTCGCGAGAGATCTGCGGAAACGGTCGAGTGATCGACCAGCAGGCTGCCCGGGCGCAGGCCGTCGAGCAGTCCGCCCGGGCCCAGGACTACCGCTTCGAGGTCGCTGTCACGGCCGACGCAGGTCAGCGCGATGTCGGCGCCGGCAGCGGCTTCAGCCGCGTTGCCGGCGCGTCGCCCGCCGTATTCTGCGACCCAGGCGTCGGCCCTAGCCGGGGTGCGGTTCCAGACCGTGACCGGGTGGCCGGCGCGCAGCAGGTGTCCGGCCATGGGGAATCCCATGTTGCCGAGTCCGACGAAGGCG
>NZ_PTQZ01000093.1 GCF_002943415.1 Amnimonas aquatica
CGGCCGCTGCGCTGCTGCGCCAGGACACGGTAGCTGCCCGGCGCATGGCCGGGGTCGCGTGCCGGCACCTCGATCCAGCCGTCACCTGCGGTCCAGCATCCTGCCGCCGGCGTGCCCGCGCCCGCCGGCCAGTGCGCGCTGAACCACTGCCGGGTCAGTGCGTGCCGGTCCTTGAGCCCCGAATAGCTGACATCCTGCCGCTTCAGGCCCAGCCGTGCAGCCAGCTCGCCAGCGACGAAATCGGTATTGAGTCCGCGCTTCTCCACCCACAGCCAGAGATGCTCGCCGTCGCCGTCCGGCGCGAAGCCCAGCACCTCCTCGACCACGAAATCCTCCGGACCGGCCTTCAGCCGGGCCGTCGCGACCGGCTCGCCCCAGGGCGACGGGCAGTCCCCGGCGGTCAGCTCGGCCACAGCATCACCATGGCATGGGCCTCTATGCCCTCGCGGCGACCGACGAAGCCCAGCTGCTCGGTGGTGGTGGCCTTGACGCTGACCTGATCGACGGCCACGCCGAGGTCCTCGGCGATGCGCTCGCGCATGGCGAGGATGTGCGGCGCCAGCTTCGGACGCTCGGCCAGCACGGTGACATCGGCATTGCCGATCACGTAGCCGCGCGCGTGGATGAGGCCCGTGACATGGCGCAGCAGCACGCGGCTGTCCGCACCCTTGAAGGCTGCATCAGTGTCCGGGAAGTGCTTGCCGATGTCGCCCAGCGCGAGCGCGCCGAGCATCGCATCGGCCAGCGCGTGCAGGGCGACATCGCCATCCGAGTGCGCCACCAGGCCGCAGTCATGGGGAATGACGACCCCGCCGATGGTGACTTCCGTGCCCTCGCCGAAGCGGTGCACATCAATGCCGTGGCCCACCCGGGGCAGACGCGTGCTCATGTCGTGACTCCTGCCCGGAGCTGGGCCTGCAGCAAGGCCTCGGCCAGCGCCAGGTCATCGGGAAAGGTGATCTTGATATTGTCGGCGGCACCGGCGACCAGCAGCGGCCGCAGCCCCATACGCTCGATAGCGGCGGCCTCGTCGGTGACCAGCACGCCGGCCGCGCGCGCCTGCAACAGGGCATCACGCAGCAGGCCGAGGCGGAAAACCTGCGGCGTCAGGGCATGCCAGAGCTGCTCGCGCGGCACCGTGTCCAGCACCAGGCCAGAGGCATCGCCACGCTTCATGGTGTCGCGCACCGGGCTGGCGAGCAGACCGCCGACCGCCTGGCCATCCAGGGTCGTCAGCAGCAACCGGACATCCGCCGGGCGCAGCAGGGGTCGCGCCACGTCGTGGACCAGCACCCAGTCATCATCGACCGCGCCGGCCGCACGCAGCGCTTCGATGCCGGCCAGCACCGAGTCCATGCGCTCGCGCCCGCCGGCCACGAAACGCAGGCGCTCCGGCTGCGCGTAGGCGAGCCCGGTGGCCAGCTCGTCATCGGGCGCCACAGCGACCGCGACGGAAGCCAGCTCGGGCATGGCGGACAGCCGGTCCAGCGTGTGCTGCTGGATGCTGCGTCCGGCCAGGAGGAGATACTGCTTGGGAATGCCGGCACCAAAGCGCTTGCCGGCGCCGGCGGCGGGCACCACGGCATGACAGCGCATGTCAGCGCGGCTCCGCTGGCGACGGGTCAGCTGCGACCGGCGCGGCGGCTGCGGGCGTGGCAGGCCGGACCACGGAAGGCGTTGCCGGACGCACGGAGGACGCCGAGCCCGACAACGCCTTGCCTGTGACCAGGTAGAAGGTCTCGTCGTCGCGGATCAGGCCGAGGTCGAGTCGCGCACGCTCCTCGATGGCCTCGCGCCCGGTCTTGAGGTTGTTGACCTCGGCCTCCAGCACCTGGTTGCGCTGGCTCAGCTTGAGGTTCTCGGCCTGCTGCTCGGCCACCGCCCGCTTGAGGCGGTGGACGTCGAGAATGCCGCCCTCGCCGAACCAGAGGCTGACCTGCAGCACCAGGAAGATGCCGGCCGCCAGCCAGAGCAGCAAACGGCCGAGGCTGGAGGTCGGGGTCATGCTCAGTTCAGGCCCTTGAACTCGGCCTTGCCGCGGTACGGAGCGCTGTAGTCCAGTTCCTGCTCGATGCGCAGCAGCTGGTTGTACTTGGCCACGCGGTCGGAGCGGCACAGCGAGCCGGTCTTGATCTGGCCGGCGCCGGTGGCCACGGCCAGGTCGGCGATGGTGGCGTCTTCGGTTTCGCCCGAGCGGTGCGAGATCACCGTGGTGTAGCCGTTGGCCTTGGCCAGGTAGATGGCATCCAGCGTTTCGGTCAGCGAACCGATCTGGTTGAACTTGATCAGGATGGAGTTGCCGACCTTCTGGTCGATGCCCTTCTGCAGGATCTTCGGATTGGTCACGAACAGGTCGTCACCCACCAGCTGGATGCGGTGTCCCAGCTTCTCGGTGAGGATCTTCCAGCCATCCCAGTCGGACTCGTCGAGGCCGTCCTCGATGGAGATGATCGGGTAGCGGTCGCAGAGGCCGGCCAGGTAGTCGACGAACTCGGCGGAGGTGAAGGACTTGTTGCCCTCGCCTTCGAGCACGTACTTGCCGTCGTGGTAGAACTCGCTCGATGCGCAGTCCAGCGCCAGCATGACGTTCTCGCCCGCCTTGTAGCCGGCAATGCCGATCGCCTCGACGATGACCTGCAGCGCCTCTTCGTTGCTGCTCAGGTTCGGGGCGAAGCCGCCTTCGTCGCCGACGGCGGTGTTGAGCCCGCGCTTCTTCAGCACGCCCTTGAGGGCATGGAAGATCTCGGCGCCGCAGCGCAGGGCTTCGGCAAACGAGGTGAAGCCCACCGGCTCGATCATGAATTCCTGGATGTCGACGGTGTTGTCGGCGTGCTCGCCGCCGTTGATGATGTTCATCATCGGCACCGGCATGGTGAAGTGCGGTGCGCCGCGCAGCGCGGCGATGTAGGCGTACAGCGGCTGGCCCTTGGCCTGCGCGCCGGCCTTGGCGGCGGCCAGCGACACGGCGAGGATGGCGTTGGCGCCCAGCTTGGACTTGGTTTCGGTGCCGTCGAGGGCGATCATGGCGTGATCGAGATCGGCCTGGTCGAACACGCTGCGGCCGACCAGCAGCTCGCGGATCGGACCGTTGATGTTGGCCACGGCGTTGAGCACGCCCTTGCCGAGGTAGCGGCTCTTGTCGCCGTCACGCAGCTCCAGGGCCTCGCGCGAGCCGGTGGACGCGCCGCTGGGCGCGGTGGCACGGCCGATGATGCCGTTGTCCAGGATCACGTCGGCCTCGACCGTCGGATTGCCGCGGGAGTCCATGATTTCGCGTCCGCGAATATCGACGATCGTTGCCATGCTCATCTCTCCGTTTTCAGATATCGGTCCGCGCCCGCAGCGGCAGGCGCACAACAGTACAAAATCATCGCGCGCGGCCGGACACCGCGCGCAGGCCACACATCAGTGGGTGTCCAGCACCGGGAAGCTCTTGACCAGCTCGTCGACGGCCTTGACCTGCGACAGGAAGGCCTCGAGCTGCGACAGGCGCAGGGCGCAGGGACCGTCGCAGCGTGCGTTCTCGGGCTCCGGATGCGCCTCCAGGAACAGGCCGGCGAGCTTCTGCGACATGCCGGCCAGCGCCAGCTCGGTGACCTGGGCACGGCGGCCGCCGGCCGCGTTGGGCAGGCCGCCGGGCATCTGCAGCGAGTGGGTGACGTCGAAGAACACCGGGTACTCGAACTGCTTCATGATGCCGAAGCCGAGCATGTCCACCACCAGGTTGTTGTAGCCGAACGAGGAGCCGCGCTCGCACAGGATCAGCCGGTCGTTGCCGGCCTCCTCGCACTTCTTCAGGATGTGCTTCATTTCCTGCGGCGCGAGGAACTGGGCCTTCTTGATGTTGATGATGGCATCGGTCTTCGCCATGGCCGCCACCAGATCGGTCTGGCGCGACAGGAAGGCCGGCAGCTGGATGATGTCGGCGACTTCGGCCACCGGCGCCGCCTGGTGCGGCTCGTGGACATCGGTGATGACCGGCACGTTGAAGGTCTTCTTGATCTCCTCGAAGATCTTCAGGCCTTCATCCAGCCCGGGGCCGCGATAGGAATTGATCGACGAGCGGTTGGCCTTGTCGAACGAGGCCTTGAACACGTAAGGAATGCCGAGCTTCTCGGTGACCTTCACATAGGTCTCGCAGATCTGCAGCGCCAGGTCGCGCGACTCCAGCACGTTCATGCCGCCGAACAGCACGAAGGGCTTGTCGTTGCCGATCTCGATGTCGCGCAGCGTGATGATCTTTTGCGTCATGAACCGAATCCTTGTTTATGCCTGAATGAGAATGGGGATGAACACGCGAGTCAGCCCTGCTGACCGCTCTGCTTCAGCGCCGCAGCCACGAAGCCCGAGAACATCGGGTGGCCTTCGCGCGGCGAGCTGGTGAATTCCGGATGGAACTGGCAGGCCAGGAACCACGGATGATCCGGAATCTCGACCATTTCCACCAGCGACTTGTCGGCGCTTCGTCCGGAAATGCGCAGGCCGGCGGCCTCCAGCTGCGGCAGGTAACGGTTGTTGACCTCGTAGCGATGACGGTGGCGCTCGGTGACGCTGTCGGCACCGTAGGTGGCTCGCGCCAGCGTGTCCGGCTCGAGGTGGCAGAGCTGGGCGCCCAGGCGCATGGTGCCGCCCAGATCGGAATTGGCATCGCGGCGCTCGATCTCGCCGGTCTCGGTCTGCCACTCGGTGATCAGGCCGATCACCGGATGCGCGCAGCCCGGCTTCAGCTCGCTGGAGTTGGCATCCTGCAGGCCGGCGACATGACGGGCGTACTCGATCACCGCGACCTGCATGCCGAGGCAGATGCCCAGGTAGGGAATGCCGTTCTCGCGGGCATGGCGCACCGTGGCGATCTTGCCCTCGGTGCCGCGGTCGCCGAAGCCGCCCGGCACGAGAATGCCGTCGACGCCGGCCAGCAGCGCCGTGCCCTGCTGCTCGACCGACTCGGCGTCGATGTAGCGGATGCGCACCTTGGTCTTGTTCCCGATGCCGGCGTGCAGCAGCGCCTCGTTGACCGACTTGTAGGCATCGACCAGTTCGACGTACTTGCCGACCATGGCAATGGTGACTTCGCGCCCCGGGTTGAGCAGACCGTCGACCACGGCGTCCCAGTCGGCCAGATCGGCCTCCGGCGCGCTCAGGCCCAGACGCTCGACGACGAAGTCATCCAGCCCCTGCTCCTGGAAGCGGCGCGGGATCTCGTAGATCGTGCGGGCGTCCTGCGCGATGATGACCGCACGCTCCTCGACATTGGTGAACAGCGAGATCTTGCGCTTGGAGTCCTCCGGCACCGGATGCTCGGAGCGGCAGATCAGGATGTCCGGCTGCAGGCCGATCGAGCGCAGCTCCTTGACCGAATGCTGGGTCGGCTTGGTCTTCAGCTCGCCGGCCGAGGCGATGTAGGGAATCAGGGTCAGGTGCATGAGCAGCGAGCCCTGGTAGCCGAGCTCGATGCGCAGCTGGCGCACGGCTTCCATGAACGGCTGCGATTCGATGTCGCCGGCGGTGCCGCCGATCTCGACGATGGCGATGTCGTGCCCGCGCGCACCGTCACGCACGCGCTGCTTGGTGGCATCGGTGATGTGCGGAATGACCTGCACGGTGCCGCCCAGGTAGTCGCCGCGGCGCTCCTTCTGCAGCACATCGAGATAGATGCGGCCGGAGGTGAAGTTGTTCTTCTTGGTCATCTTGCCGTGACGCAGGAAGCGCTCGTAGTAGCCGAGGTCGAGGTCGGTCTCGGCGCCGTCGGCGGTGACGAACACCTCGCCGTGCTGATACGGGCTCATGGTGCCCGGATCGACGTTGATGTACGGGTCCATCTTGATCAGCGTGACCGACAGGCCGCGTGCCTCCAGCAGGGCAGCCAGCGAGGCGGCAGAAATGCCCTTGCCAAGGGATGACACCACACCACCGGTGACAAAAATGAATTTGGTCATGAAGAATCCAGACAGCTTGCGTGATCACGGCGTGCCGCGGGAAAACGGGCACTAAGACGGGAGAGGATATTACCACGCGCGACGATGGGCTGGGAGACCGGAAAGCTGGTGGCGCGATCAGTCGACCGGCGGATGCCGGACAGCACCAGGTCCATCACCGGGCCTAGCGCAAAAAACAACAGGGAGCACGAGGCTCCCTGTTGTTCTCTTCATGGTGCTGATGAGCGCCCGGAGGCGCTCGCCGGCATCAGAAGTTGTGCTGCAGACCCAAGCCGAACACGTTGGTGTCCACGTCGGTGGCACCGGTGTCGGCATTGTAGGCGGTGTAGAAGGCGAAGACATTGGTCGTCTTGGCCAGCGCATAGTCGACACCCACAGAGGTCTGGGTCAGGTCGACATCGGAGAAGCCCGAGCGCTCGAGGGTGCTCTGACCGTGCTGCAGCTTGGCCGTCCAGCTCTTGCCGAACTTCTGTGCAGCACTGACGATGAAGCCCTTCTCTTCGGGATTGCCGT
>NZ_PTQZ01000094.1 GCF_002943415.1 Amnimonas aquatica
GCCACCTTGTCATGTCGTGCCGCCCGTCTTCGGAAAGCCCTGACCTCAAGGCCGCCATCCATAGCTTAACGCTATGGAAAAACCAGCCAGAACTCATTTCCGGACATGTGCCCAAGCACCCTATCCTGCCTTCAGCAAGGGCGGCATGCCCTCGATACCGGGAGAACGGACATGGCCAGACGCATTCGCAAAACCACCAGCTTCGCCATCGTGCACTTCGGCGTGGCCTTCACGGTGAGCTACCTCCTCACCGGCAGCGTCGTGATTGCCGGCGCCCTCGCCCTCATCGAGCCCATGGTCAACACCGTCGCCTTCTTCATACATGACTGGACCTGGGACCGTTTCGGAAGCCCCGCGGAGAACGTCGTGACGGAGACACGCACGGCCTGAGCCGGCACCAACCGGACCCATGGCAGGCACATGGCACTGACAGAAGCCGGCGCGACATGCGAAAATGCGCGCCGTCTTCAATCACCGGCTTCCCGCCGGTTTTCGCCAGTTCCCTGATCAGCTTTCCGGAGTCGCCCGCATGTCCCTGCTGCTTGATGGCAAAGCGCTGTCCCTGAAAATCGAGGCCGACCTCGCCGCCCGTGTCGCCGTCATCAAGGAGAAAAGCGGGCGCACGCCCATCCTGGCCACCATCCTGGTCGGCGGCGACCCCGCCTCGGCCACCTACGTGACCATGAAAGGCAAGGCCTGCCAGCGTGTCGGCATGGACTCCATCCGCCTCGAACTGCCGGAAGCCACCACCACCGAGGAGCTGCTGGCAGAGATCGCGAAGCTGAACGCCAACCCGGACGTGCACGGCATCCTGCTGCAGCACCCGGTGCCGCACCAGATCGACGAGCGCGCCTGCTTCGATGCCATCGCACTGGAGAAGGATGTCGATGGCGTGACCTGCCTCGGCTTCGGCCGCATGGCCATGGGCGAGCGCGCCTACGGCTCGGCCACGCCGGCCGGCATCATGACCCTGCTGCGCCACTACGGCGTCGAGCTGGCCGGCAAGCACGCCGTGGTGGTCGGCCGCAGCGCCATCCTCGGCAAGCCCATGGCGCTGATGCTGCTGGGTGCCGACTGCACGGTGACCGTCTGCCACTCGAAGACCCGCGACCTGGCAGCGCTGGTGAAGCAGGCCGACATCGTGGTCGGCGCCGTGGGCCGGCCGGAGTTCATCCAGGCCGACTGGATCAAGGATGGCGCCGTGGTGGTCGATGCCGGCTACCACCCGGGCGGCGTCGGCGACATCCAGCTCAAGCCGCTGGGCGACCGCGTGGCGGCATGGACGCCGGTGCCGGGCGGCGTCGGTCCCATGACCATCGCCACCCTGATCACGCAGTCGGTGGAAGCCGCGGAGCGCCAGCTCGGCTGAAGCGAGACGGCAAAAAGCCGGAGGGGCCGGGGTCCGAAAACTGTAGCGCTTTCCCAGCGTGTTTTCGGACCCCGGCCCCTCCGGCTTTTTGCTGCCCTGTGTTCAGTCGGCCTTGCGCCAGCGCACGCCCTCGCGGGTGAATTCGACGGCCACGCCCATGCCCTTGAGCTGGTCGCGCAGCGCGTCAGAACGCTGGAAATCCTTGCGCTGACGTGCATCGGTGATTTCGGCCACCAGCGCCTCGATCTGCGCCAGCGAGTCGGCATCGCCGGCGCCGGCCTGGCGGAAGGCATCCGGGTCGTGCTGCAGCAGACCGAGGATGCCGGCCAGGCGCCGCAGCAGGTTGGCGTGCTGCGCCGCGCCGGCACGGTCACCGGCCTTGTCGCAGCGATTGGCCTCGCGCACCAGTTCGTGCAGCACGGCAATGGCCTCGGGCGTGTTGAAGTCGTCGTTCATGGCCAGCGCCAGACGCGCCTCGTAATCCGCGGCAGTCGCGGGCTCGCCGGCGGCGGCATCGGCCAGCGCGCCCAGGGTGGCGTAGAAGCGCTCCAGCACCTGGCGCGACTGGTCGAGCGCGGCATCGGAGTAGTTCAGCGGACTGCGGTAGTGGCTGGCGGCGATGAAGAAGCGCAGCACTTCCGGATGGTAGTGCCGCAGCACCTCGCGGATGGTGAAGAAGTTGTTCAGCGACTTCGACATCTTCTCCGAGTTCACCTGCACGAAGCCGACGTGCATCCAGGTGTTGACATAGGTCTCGCCGGTGGCGGCCTCGGACTGCGCGATCTCGTTCTCGTGGTGCGGGAACAGCAGGTCGCCGCCACCGCCGTGGATATCGAAGCCGTGACCGAGGCAGCAGGTCGACATGGCCGAGCACTCGATGTGCCAGCCCGGCCTGCCCTGCCCCCACGGCGACGCCCACGCCGGCTCGCCGGGCTTGGCGGCCTTCCAGAGCACGAAGTCGAGCGGGTCGCTCTTGAGTTCGTCGACCTCGACGCGGGCACCGGCCTGCAGGTCGTCGAGCTTCTTGTTCGACAGCCGGCCATAGCGCGGGAAGCTGGAGACATCGTAGTAGACATCGCCGTTCTTCGCCGGGTAGGCATGGCCCTTGTCGACCAGGGTGCCGACCATGGCCAGGATGCCATCGACATGATCGGTGGCGCGCGGCTCCTGGTCCGGGCGCAGCGTGCCGAGCGCGGCGGCATCTTCATCCATGGCGGCGATGAAACGCGCGGTCAGGGCGTCGATGGGCTCGCCGTTCTCGTTGGCGCGCTTGATGATCTTGTCGTCGATGTCGGTGATGTTGCGGACATAGGTGACCCGGAAGCCGAGCTGGCGCAGCCAGCGCGTGATGATGTCGAACGACACCATGACACGGGCGTGGCCGATGTGGCAGTAGTCGTACACGGTCATGCCGCAGACGTACATGCCGACTTCGCCGGCCTTGCGCGGCACGAACGGCGCCTTGCGGCGGGTTTCCGAATTGTGGATGACCAGCCCGGCGGCCAGCGGGCTCAGGCCCAGCCCTGCGCCGCTCATGCCGGCTTGCCCCAGGAGTCGCGCAGGCCGACGGTGCGGTTGAACACCAGGCGCTGCGGCGTCGAATCCTTCAGGTCGACGCAGAAGTAGCCCTCGCGCTCGAACTGGAAGCGTTCCTCGGCCACGGCGGCGGCCAGCGACGGCTCGACCCGGGCCTCCGCCAGCACCCGCAGCGAATCCGGGTTGATGCAGGACTTGAAGTCGGCATCGCCACGGTCCGGCGCGGGATCGCTGAACAGGCGGTCGTAGAGGCGGATCTCGGCCGGCAGCGAATGGCTGGCCGACACCCAGTGGATCACGCCCTTGACCTTGCGGTCGACCGGGTTGGCGCCCAGCGTGTCGAGGTCGAGCACGCCGCGCAGCTCCACCACCTCGCCGGCAGCGTCACGGATCACCTCGTCGCAGCGCATGACGTAGGCGTTGCGCAGGCGCACTTCGCCGCCCGGCACCAGGCGCTTCCAGCCCTTGGGCGGGGTCTCGGTGAAGTCCTCGCGGTCGATGTAGATCTCGCGCGTCAGCGGCAGCGCGCGCTCGCCCATGTCGGCGTTCGGATGACGCACGGCGGTGATGACCTCGTGGTGGTCATCGGCCAGGTTGGTCAGCACCACCTTCAGCGGTCGCAGCACGGCCATGGCGCGCGGCGCAGTCGATTCCAGGTGCTCGCGGATGCAGAACTCCAGCAGCGACACGTCGCTGATGCCTTCGGTCTTGCTGATGCCGACCTTGTCGCAGAAGGCGCGGATCGACTCCGGCGTGTAGCCGCGGCGGCGCAGGCCGGCGATGGTCGGCATGCGCGGGTCGTCCCAGCCCTGCACCAGCTGCTCGTCGACCAGCTGCTTGAGCTTGCGCTTGGAAGTCACGGTGTAGTTCAGGTTCAGGCGCGAGAACTCGATCTGCTGCGGATGCGGCAGCGACGGCAGCTGGTCCAGCAGCCAGTCGTAGAGCGGCCGGTGATCCTCGAACTCGAGCGTGCACAGCGAATGCGTGATGCCCTCCAGCGCGTCCGAGATCGGGTGCGTGTAGTCGTACATCGGGTAGATGCACCAGTCGTCACCGGTCTGGTGGTGGGTGATCTTGCGGATGCGGTAGAGGATCGGGTCGCGCAGGTTGATGTTTCCCGAGGCCATGTCGATCTTCGCGCGCAGCACGTGGGCGCCGTCGGCGAACTCGCCCGCCTTCATGCGCGCGAACAGCTCCAGGTTCTCCTCCACCGTGCGTGCGCGGTGCGGCGAGTTGGCGCCGGGCTGGCTCAGCGTGCCGCGGCCTTCGCGGATCTGCTCCGGGGTCTGCGAGTCGACATAGGCCTTGCCGGCGCGGATCAGCTCGACGGCGAAATCGTGCAGCTGCTGGAAATAATTCGAGGCGTAGCGGATCTCGCCGGCCCAGTCGAAGCCGAGCCAGTGCACATCGCGCTGGATGGCGTCGATGTACTCCTGCGACTCCTTCTCCGGGTTGGTGTCGTCGAAGCGCAGGTTGCAGGCGCCGGCGCTGCCCGGATGCGTGGCGGCTTCCTCGGCGAGACCGAAGTTCAGGCAGATCGACTTGGCATGACCGATGTGCAGGTAGCCGTTGGGCTCCGGCGGGAAGCGGGTGACAATGCTGTCGTGCTTGCCGCCGTCGATATCGGCGATGACGCGTGTACGGATGAAATCTCTGGCTTCGATCATGGTCGCGCTGGCAAAATCAAAAGCGGAAGTCTACCCCCGGGCCTGAGCACGCTCAACCGGAGACAGGGTCGCAAACCCGCTTCCCGCCGAGAATTTCGCCCGCCGGGTGCACGGCACAACGACAATCCCGTTCCGGCCCGACACAAGACCAACAGCAACCCACCAACAGGAACCCTTCATGAAAGTCGCTCTCAACACCAGCCACGGCCGCATCGTCATCGACCTGAACGCCGAGAAGGCACCCAAGTCGGTCGCCAACTTCGTCGAGTACGTGAAGAAGGGCCACTACGACGGCACCGTTTTCCACCGCGTGATCGACGGCTTCATGATTCAGGGCGGCGGCATGGACGCCGACATGAACCAGAAGCCGACCGCCGCGCCGATCGCCAACGAAGCCGACAACGGCCTGAAGAACGAGATCGGCACCATCGCCATGGCACGCACCAACGACCCGCACTCGGCCACCGCCCAGTTCTTCATCAACGTCGGCAACAACAGCTTCCTCAACCACACCGCCAAGAACCCGCAGGGCTGGGGCTACGCCGTGTTCGGCAAGGTCAGCGAAGGCCTGGACGTGGTCAACGCCATCAAGGGCGTGGCCACCGGCAGCAAGGGCTTCCACCAGGACGTGCCTCGCACGGCCGTGGTCATCACCAGCGCCGAAATCGTCGCGGAGTAAGCCGTGGCGCGTGCCCTGCTGCTGTCGGACGTCCACCTGGCCCCGGACCTGCCGCGCTGCACCACCGGCCTGAAAGCCCTGCTCGGCGATCTGCCGGCGGACTGCACCGCCGTCTACGTGCTCGGCGACCTGTTCGAGGTCTGGGTCGGCGACGACAACCGCAGCGACTACCTCGACGAGGTGCTGGCCATGTTCAGGGCGGTCGGTGCGCAGGGTGCCGAGCTGGTGTTCTGCCACGGCAACCGCGACTTCCTGCTCGACTGCGGCCCGGCCGGCAGCACGCCGTTCAGCGCGCAGGCCGGCGGCCGCATGATGGCCGAAGCGGAAGTCGTGGAGCTGGGCGGTGCCCCCGCCCTGCTCATGCACGGCGACCAGCTGTGCACGCTCGACGAGGCCTACATGGCCTTCCGCGCGCAGGCGCGCAGCGAGGCCTGGCAGCAGGGCATCCTCGGCCAGCCGCTGGAACAGCGGCTGATGATCGCCGAGATGTGGCGCATGAAAAGCAAGATGGCCAACAGCAACAAGGCCGAGAACATCATGGACGTGACCCCGTCCGAGGTCGTGCGGGTCATGGCCGCGGCCGGCGTCGAACGCCTGATCCACGGCCACACGCACCGCCCCATGCGGCATCAGGTCGAACTGCCGGGCAACATGAGCGGCGAGCGCCTGGTGCTGGGCGACTGGCGCGAGGACAGCGGCGAGGCGGTGATCGCCTGGGCCGACGACAGCAGTGTGAGCCTGGAGACCTGGCGCTTCTGAGCGGCGCGCGGGACCGGCGGCAGGTCCGCGTCAGGCAGTGCTGCCGGCCGGCTTGCTGGTGGCCTTGTCGACCAGCGCCAGGACATCGATGGTCGCCATCTCCCGGATCTTGGGATCGGCGATGCGGGCATTGACCTCGCGCACGATCTGCTCGCGCACGATGGGCTGCACCAGCATGAGCTTGTCCAGCGCTTCGCTGGGCTGGTTGGCGCCCTTCACGTCGATGCGGATGTTCTTGCTGGTGACCGGGTGCGGCACCAGCTTGAGGATCACCGGCGCGTAGGTCTCGACATCGATCTGCAGCTGGATGGAGACATCGAGCGTGAACTTCAGGTCGACGCCGAAGATCTCGACATCGAGCCGGATATCGCCGAGCACGCCGAGCAGAAAGCTGATGTCGGGCAGGCGCTCCATCATCGGGTCGACGGTGA
>NZ_PTQZ01000095.1 GCF_002943415.1 Amnimonas aquatica
GACCGGGTCGATGTCGAGAGCCTGGTGCATGAAGGCCAGCACGGGCCGGACAGCCTGCAGTGATACCCCTCCCGCTCGCCGGGCGTGTTCGGGCGGCGGTTTTCAGGCGTTCTGGCGCGTGCGCGGCAGCGGCAGCCGCACGGTGATGTGCAGCCCGCCCTGCGGGTGATTGTCCAGCACCAGCTGGCCATGGTGCTGCTGCACGATGCGGGCGACGATAGCCAACCCCAGTCCCGATCCCTGCGAGCTGCGCGCCTGGTCGCCGCGGCGGAACGGCTGCATGAGTTCGCCGATGCGGCCCGGGTCGATGCCGGGGCCGTGATCGCGGCAGTGCAGGCAGGCGTGCGGGCCGGAGATGTCGGTCCACATCTCGACCGGTCCGGCACCGTAGCGCAGCGCGTTCTGCAGCATGTTGCCGATCAGCCGCTTGAGAGACAGCTTGCGCAGCGACAGCAGCGGCAGCGCACCGGCGCTGAAGCGGACATCGAGCTGGTGCTCGAACTGCTGCGCGACCTCCTGCGCCAGCAGGTTGAGGTCCACCGGCTCGCGCTTCTCCTCCGAGCCGTCGCGCATGAAGGCGATGAACTGGTCGAGGATGGCATCCATGTCCTCGATGTCGGTCACCATGCCCTCGGCCAGTTCGCGGTCTGACATCATCTCGGCGGTGAGGCGCAGGCGGGTCAGCGGCGTGCGCAGGTCATGCGAGATGCCGGCGAGCATGACGGTGCGCTCGCGTTCGGCCTGGTGGATCTGGCGTGTCATCTGGTTGAAGGCGCGGTTGACCGCACGGATCTCGGTCGGACCGCTGTATTCCTCCAGCTGGGTGCTGTGCAGGCCGCGGCCGACGCGGATGGCGGCCAGCTGCAGGCGCTTGAGCGGGCGGTTGAGCTGTCGCGCCAGGATGACGATGGCGATGATCGCCAGCAGCGGCACGCCCAGTACCCAGCCGATGATGATGCCCGGGCTGTACTGCTGGATGAAGCTGAGCTCTTCCCTTACCCAGATCGGGGTCTCGGTGGGTGCGCTGATCCACAGCGTGGGCACCGGCTTGAACTCGAAATAGACCTGCGGGCGGTGGTCGAGCTCGCGGCGCAGCTGCTTCTGGAAGTGGTCGGTGAAGATCTCGGCGAACCACTTGTCGCGCGGTTTCGGGAACTGCGAGGGATCGCGCACCACGATCATGTTGCCGAAGCGCAGCAGGTCTTCGTCGATCTCGCCGGCTACCGGTGTGCCCGACAGCTCGGCGTCACGCAGCAGGGCCAGCTTGAGCGCGGAGGTGTGGGCGTGCTGGCGGATCTCTGGCAGGTAGAGGTTCTGCCAGAAGAAGGCGATGGACAGCACCTGGCTGGCCAGCACCACGATGCCGATGACCAGGGTGGTGCGCATGGCACTGCTGCGCGGCTTCAGCCACTGCAGCAGGCCCGATTTCCTGCGCGGACGCGGGCCGGAGGCCGCGATGCCGGTCAGGCTCATGTCAGCCCTGCCCGTCCGGCACGAACACGTAGCCCACGCCCCAGACGGTCTGGATGTAGCGTGCCGATGACGGGTTGGCCTCGATCAGGCGGCGCAGGCGCGACACCTGCACGTCGATGGAGCGCTCCATGGCGCCCCATTCGCGGCCGCGTGCCAGCGACATCAGCTTGTCGCGGGTCAGCGGTTCGCGCGGGTGCTGCACCAGGGCCTTGAGCACGGCGAATTCGCCGGTGGTCAGCGACACGGTCTCGCCTTCGCGGGTGAGCTGGCGGGTGGACAGGTCCAGCGTCCAGGGCCCGAAGCTGACCACCTCGGCGATCTGCGAGGGTGCACCCGGCAGCTCGCGCGACTGGCGGCGCAGCACGGCGCGCATGCGCGCCAGCAGTTCCTGCGGGTTGAACGGTTTGGGCAGGTAGTCGTCGGCGCCGGCCTCCAGGCCGCTGATGCGGTCGCTGTCGGCGCCGCGCGCGGTGAGCATGATGATGGGCGTGTTGTTCCCTGCGTCGCGCAGGCGGCGGCAGATGGCCAGGCCGTCCTCGCCGGGCAGCATGAAGTCGAGCACGACCAGCGAGAACAGTTCGCGCGCCAGCAGGCGGTCCATCTGCACGGCATCGGCGACGGTGCGCACGCTGAAGCCCTGCTCTTCGAGGAAGCGCTGCAGCAGATTGCGCAGGCGCACATCGTCATCGACCACCAGTATCTTCAGCTGTTCGCTGCTGACGTTCTCCATCATTGCCCTCGTGCCAGTGCTGTCTGGTTCCTGTGCCGGAACGTTGCGACCGGCTTCGAGTGTACGCAGGCCATGGCCGTTTGGATATTGCGCCAGGGCAGGGTTTGGCGTCCCGGGCTGACAGGATCGTCCGGCTGGGCGGCAGGATGACGCCGTGCTTATAATCCGGCCCTCCCTCAATCCGGGACGGCCGTGCGGTTCGCGGCCCCCGGGCAGTCATAACCGAGTCGCCATGTCATCCATCGCCCGCCAGATCGCCACCGAGCTCGCCGTCCGTCCCGAGCAGGTCGAGGCCGCCATTGCCCTGCTCGACGGTGGCGCCACCGTCCCGTTCATCGCCCGCTATCGCAAGGAAGTCACCGGTGCGCTCGATGACACCCAGCTGCGTAACCTGGAAGAGCGCCTGCTCTACCTGCGCGAGCTGGAGGAGCGGCGTGCTGCCATCCTCAAGAGCATCGGCGAGCAGGGCAAGCTGACCCCCGAACTGGAAGCGCAGATCCGCGAGGCCGACACCAAGGCGCGCCTGGAGGATCTCTACCTGCCCTACAAGCCGAAGCGCGTGACCAAGGGCCAGCTGGCGCTGGCGGCCGGCATCGGCCCGCTCGCCGACCTACTGCTGGCGGAGCCGCAGCGCGTGCCGGAGCAGGAGGCGCAGGGCTACATCGTGGCCGAGGCGCCCGAAGGCGGCAGCGCCTATCCGGACGTGAAGGCGGTGCTCGAGGGTGCCAAGCACATCCTCATGGAGCGCTTCGCCGAGCAGGCCGACCTGCTTGCCAACCTGCGCGGATACCTGCAGGAGCGCGCGCTGCTGAGTGCCCGCCTGATCGCCGGCAAGGAGCAGGAAGGCGCCAAGTTCCGTGATTACTTCGAGCATGACGAGAAGCTGGCGGAGGCACCGTCGCACCGCGCGCTGGCCATGTTCCGCGGCCGCAACGAAGGTTTCCTGACGCTCAACCTGGCGCTGCCGGACAGCGACGGCCCGGTGCATCCGTGCGAGTCGCTGATCGCCGGCCACGTCGGTGTCAGCGACCAGGGCCGTCCGGCCGATGCCTGGCTGCGCGAGGTGGTGCGCTGGACCTGGCGCGTGAAGCTGCTCACCCATCTCGAGACCGATCTGCTCACCGAGCTGCGCCAGCGTGCCGAGGAAGAGGCCATCCGCGTGTTCGCGCGCAACCTCAAGGACCTGCTGATGGCGGCGCCGGCCGGCCTGCGCCCGACCCTGGGCCTGGACCCGGGCCTGCGTACCGGCGTCAAGGTCGCGGTCGTCGACGGCACCGGCAAGCTGGTCGCCAACACCACCGTCTTTCCGCACGAACCGCGCCGTGACTGGGACGGCTCGCTGCACACGCTGGCCAAGCTGTGCCAGCAGCATGGCGTCGAACTGATCGCCATCGGCAACGGTACCGCGTCGCGCGAGACCGACAAGCTCGCCGGCGAGCTGATGAAGAAGCACCCCGAGCTGAAGCTGACCAAGATCGTGGTCAGCGAGGCCGGCGCCTCGGTGTACTCGGCCTCCGAGCTGGCGGCGCGCGAGTTCCCGAATCTGGATGTCACCTTCCGCGGCGCGGTATCGATCGCCCGCCGCCTGCAGGACCCGCTGGCCGAGCTGGTGAAGATCGAGCCCAAGGCCATCGGCGTCGGGCAGTATCAGCACGACGTCAACCAGGTCCGCCTGTCGCGCATGCTCGACGCCGTGGTCGAGGACTGCGTCAATGCCGTCGGCGTGGATGTGAACACGGCATCGGCGGCGCTGCTGGCGCGCATCGCAGGCCTCAACGGCACCATCGCCCAGAACATCGTCAGCTTCCGCGACCAGAACGGCGTGTTCGCCAGCCGCGATGCGCTGAAGCAGGTGCCGCGCCTGGGTGACCGCACCTTCGAGCAGGCCGCCGGCTTCCTGCGCGTGGTCGGCGGCGACAATCCGCTGGATGCCTCCGCCGTGCACCCGGAAGCCTACCCGGTGGTGCAGAAGCTGCTCGCCGACAGCGGCAAGGCCGTGGCCGACATCATCGGCGACGGTCGCTTCCTGCGCGCGGTCAACGCCGAGAAGTATGTCGACGACCGTTTCGGCGCGCTCACCGTGACCGACATCCTGCGCGAGCTGGAGAAGCCGGGCCGCGACCCGCGCCCCGAGTTCAAGGCCGCCGTCTTCGATGACGCCGTGACCGAGATCAGCGATCTCAAGCCGGGCATGATCCTCGAAGGCGTGGTCACCAACGTCACCGCCTTCGGCGCCTTCGTCGACATCGGCGTGCACCAGGATGGCCTGGTGCACATCTCCGTGCTCGCCGACCGCTTCGTCAAGGATCCGCACGAGGTGGTCAAGGCCGGCGACATCGTCAAGGTCAAGGTCATCGAGGTGGATGCGCCGCGCAAGCGCATCGCGCTGTCGCGCCGCCTCGGAGAGGCTGCACCGGCCCCGCGCGGCGATGCCGGTCGCGTCGGCCAGGGTGGCGGCCAGGGCAGGAGCGGTCAGGGCGCTGGCCGTGGCACGGGCGGGGCCTCCGGTCGCGGTGGCAGTCAGGGTCAGCAGAGCTTTGGTGGCGGACAGGGTTGCGGCAATGGCAAATCTGGTACGCTCGGCGACCTTCTGCGCAAGGCGGGTGTGTCCCGCTGATGGCGGGCACCATGCTGCCCCGCGGCCAGGCCTGATCTAAGGAGACCATGATGGATGCCACCCTGCAGCGACAGCTCGCCTGGCTGGAGCGGGACGCGGCCTGTCTCGTCGGCATGCGCCGCGGTCTCGAGAAGGAGGCCTTGCGCGTGCAGCCGGATGGCTGGCTGGCGCAGACGCCGCACCCTCGGGCGCTGGGCTCGACGCTGACGCATCCGTACATCACCACGGACTATTCCGAGGCCCTGATCGAGCTGATCACGCCGGCCTGCGGCAGCATCGACCAGGCACTGGGCTGGCTCGACGACCTGCACCGGCATGTCTACGCCCACATCGGCGAAGAGCGCCTGTGGGTCAACTCCATGCCCTGCAAGCTCGGGCCGGACGACAACATTCCGCTGGCGCAGTACGGCAGCTCGAACATCGGCCGCATGAAGACCCTGTACCGCCACGGCCTCGGCCTGCGCTACGGCCGTCGCATGCAGACCATCGCCGGCATCCACTACAACCTTTCTTTCCCCGAGACCTTCTGGCGCCGCTGGCAGGGCGAGGCCGGCGCCGTCGGCGAGCTGCAGGCCTTCATGTCGGCGCGCTATCTCGGCCTGGTGCGCAACTTCCAGCGCCGCAGCTGGCTGCTGCTGTACCTGCTGGGTGCCAGCCCGGCGGTCTGCGGTACCTTCCTGGAGGGGCGCGAACACGGTCTGCAGAGCCTGCCGTCGGGCACGCTCTACCTGCCCGAGGCGACTTCGCTGCGCATGAGCAAGCTGGGTTACCAGAACGATGCCCAGTCCGGCCTGCATGTGTCCTACAACGCGCTGGACGAGTACATCCATGATCTCGACAGCGCCATCCGCACGCCCTACCCGCCCTACGAGGCCGCTGGCGTGGTGCGCGACGGTGTCTGGCAGCAGATCAACGCCAATATCCTGCAGATCGAGAACGAGTACTACGGCCTGATCCGCCCCAAGCGCACCATCCGCAGTGGCGAGCGCCCGACCCAGGCGCTGGCGCGCCGTGGTGTCGAGTATGTCGAGCTGCGCTGTGTCGACCTTGATCCGTTCGAGCCGCTGGGCATCGGCGTCGACAGTGCGCACTTCCTCGAGGTATTCGCGCTGCACTGCCTGCTGACCGACAGCCCGGCGTTCAGGCCGACCGATTACGATCGCCTGCCCGAGAATCAGCAGGCCATGGTCGAGCGTGGTCGCGATCCCGGACTGGTATTGAACGATTGCAGCGGCCGCCACCGCTTCCGTGATCTCGCGGCGAGGCTGTTCGATGAGCTGCAGTCGGTGGCCGAGGTGCTGGATGCCGCGCATGCCACCAGTGCCTACACGCAGGCGCTCGCGCGTCAGCGCGACAAGCTGCGCGATCCGGCACTCACCGGTTCGGCGCGTGTGCTCGAGGCCATGTCGGCAGCCGGTCACGGCTTCTACGGCTTCGCCCAAGAGCGTGCCGACCGAATTCGTGATGAAATGCTGGCCAGGCCGCTGCCCGCCGACCGCGAGCGTGAACTGTCCGGTGCGGCCGGTGCGTCGCTCGCCGCCCAGGCTGATCTCGAGGCGCAGCC
>NZ_PTQZ01000096.1 GCF_002943415.1 Amnimonas aquatica
CATTGGCAGCTATGCCGCGCAGGACGCCATACAACGCGCTGCAGGCTACATTCCCTTTGCCAGCATGTTCGCCGGCCAGTTAGGCAAGACCGTGGGCGACAAGGCTGGCCGGGGAATCGCCATCGCGGCCTCCGGCGGCTGGGAGTTCATACGGCAAAACACCGACATTTCCTTTGCCAGCATTTCCGACATGGCCATTTATTTGCTGCAGAACAACCGCCAGCATGGTGAGTTCGACGCCGCCATGTCGGCCACAGCGGCCATTTACCCGGAACTGAAGCCAGAAATGTTGAGGCATGGCTATACCGTGAAATAAAACCGCTCCTCACTCCCCTTGAGGAGAGCATGGAGCGCCTGCATGCTGGTAGGGGCCGGCTGACTCGCAAGCCCCTTCAGCGGCTCAGGTAGCGCATCGCATCCTCGATGCCCTTGAGCGTCAGCGAGTGCATGCGGCCGTCGAGCAGCTGCAGGGTCATTTCCGTGGACGGCGTCATCTTCCAGTGCTTCTCGGGCTCGGGGTTGAGCCAAACCACCTTCTGGAAGTGGTTGACCAGGCGCTGCATCCACAGCGCGCCCGGCTCTTCGTTGAAGTGCTCGACCGAACCGCCGACGGCCTGGATCTCGTAGGGCGACATGCTGGCGTCACCGACGAAGATCACGCGGTAGTCGCTGGCGTACTTGTGGATGATGTCCCACACCGACGTGCGCTCGCTCCAGCGCCGGAAGTTGTTCTTCCACACCGACTCGTAGACGAAATTGTGGAAGTAGAAGAACTCCAGGTGCTTGAACTCGGTCTTGGCGGCCGAGAACAGCTCCTCGCAGACGCGCACGTAGGGGTCCATGGAGCCGCCGATGTCGAAGAACAGCAGCACCTTGACGCGGTTCTTGCGCTCGGCGACCAGCTTGATGTCTAGCATGCCGGCGTTGTGCGCGGTGTGGCGGATGGTGTCGTCGATGTCGAGGACTTCCTCGGCGCCGGTGCGCGCGAAGCGGCGCAGGCGGCGCAGCGCCAGCTTGATGTTGCGGATGCCGAGCTCGACGTTGTCGTCGAGGTTGCGGAACTCGCGCTTCTCCCAGACCTTGACCGCGCTCTTGTTGCGCGACGGCCCGGCCAGGCGGATGCCCTCGGGGTTGGCGCCGTAGGCGCCGAACGGCGAGGTGCCGCCGGTGCCGATCATCTTGTTGCCACCCTGGTGGCGCTTCTCCTGCTCCTGCAGGCGCTCCAGGAACTGCTTCAGCAGCTCCTCCAGCGAGCCGGTCTTCTGCAGCTCGGCCAGCTCCTCGGGGCTCAGGTGCTTCTCCAGCTCCTTGCGCAGCCAGTCCTCGGGAATCTGCTTGTTCAGCGTTTCCAGCGACACGCCCTCGAGACCGTCGAAGAAGGCCTTGAAGGCGCGATCGAACTTGTCGAGGTGACGTTCGTCCTTGACCAGGCAGATCCTGGCCAGCTGGTAGAACTGCTCCTGGTCGGCGAACACCACGCCGGCCTTGAGCGCGGCGTTGAGATCGAGCAGCTCGCGGATGCTGGTCGGCACCTCGAACTGGCGCAGCGTCTGGTAGAAATGGACGAGCATGGCCCCTCCTCCCCCTGTCTTCCGGAACTGGCAGGCCGGCGCGGACGCCGGCCTGCGGCCCTGTTACTGCGCCGACTCGCGGCGATTCATGAACGCCAGGCGCTCCAGCAGCGCGACATCGGCCTCGTTCTTCAGCAGCGCGCCGTACAGCGGCGGAATGGCCTTGCGCGTGTCGCGGTTGCGCAGCACATCTTCCGGAATGTCATCGGAGAGGATGAGCTTGAGCCAGTCGATCAGCTCCGAGGTGGTCGGCTTCTTCTTCAGGCCCGGCACCTTGCGCAGGTCGAAGAAGATGTCGAGCGCGTCCTTGAGCAGCTGCGCCTTGATGCCCTGGTGGTGCACCTCGACGATGGCCTTCATGGTCTCGGCGTCCGGGAACTGGATGTAGTGGAAGAAGCAGCGGCGCAGGAAGGCGTCCGGCAGCTCCTTCTCGTTGTTCGAGGTGATGATGACGATGGGCCGGTGCTTCGCCTTGATGGTCTCGCCGGTCTCGTAGACGAAGAACTCCATCTTGTCGAGTTCGGTGAGCAGGTCGTTGGGGAACTCGATGTCGGCCTTGTCGATCTCGTCGATCAGCAGCACCACGCGCTCTTCGGCCTCGAAGGCCTCCCAGAGCTTGCCCTTCTTGATGTAGTTGCGGATGTCGTGGACGCGCTCAGTGCCGAGCTGGGAGTCGCGCAGGCGCGACACCGCGTCGTACTCGTACAGGCCCTGCTGCGCCTTGGTGGTGGACTTGATGTGCCACTGGATCAGGCGGGTGCCGAAGGCTTCCGCGACCTGCTCGGCGAGCAGGGTCTTGCCGGTGCCGGGCTCGCCCTTGATCAGCAGCGGCTTCTGCAGCGTGACCGCGGCGTTGACCGCCAGACTCAGCTCGGGCGTGGTGATGTAGCGGTCGGTACCGGTGAATGCCATGTGGTCTGTCCTCGGAAGCTGGCCCGGCCGGGGCCTCATTGAACGGAAATCGGAAATAGCGGCGAAATCCGAGTATAGAACGACATTACAGCCGGCTACCTGACAAAGCAGTGGCCGAAATGTGCAGGTCCGCCGGCGCCCCGGTCAGGCTCCGCGCCCGCGCTGGCGCAGGGCATCGAGCCAGAGCACGACACCACCGAACAGCATCACCGGCAGCAGCGCCTTGACGACACCGGAGAAGGACTTCGCCAGCAGCTCGAACAGCAGCGCGGCCGGCACCGGGGCGGCATAGAGGTCGCCGTTCTCGGACATCAGCGCGGGGCTGAAGATGGCCACCAGGAAGAGGATCTGCAAGCTGCGGCGCAGCCCTGCGGCAGGCAGCGGGAACATGCGCAGCAGCAACCAGGAGAACAGGATGGCGAACAGCAGGTAGGCCGGCCAGGCCATGGCATAGACGCTCACGAGGTACGCTCCCTGCCGGCTTCGCGTTCGGCCTCGCGCTCGGCTTCGCTGAGCCGGCGCCAGGCCGGCGCGTTGTCCGGATTCATGATCCAGGGCTCCGGTGGCGGCGGCATCTGCAGGTAGAAGCCCTCGGCCGCCAGCTTCTCCAGCACCTGGGCGGTATCGGCGCGCGCAAGCCGGCGCTCGGGCGACAGCATGAGGTCGGTGACATGGCGCGGCGTGCCGAAAGCCGCCAGCAGCGCCTCCGGCACTTTCGAGAGTGCGTCGGACTTGTGCACGTAGAGGTACATTTCGTCTTTCCTGCTGCTCTTGTAGATGGAGCAGAACACGCGGGTCATCATGTCATTCCTGAAGGCTTGGGCGTGCCGCCGGGAGAGCGGAAAACACGCTGCGCTACAATTTTCCGCTCTCCCGGCGGCACGCTCAAGACCATCATGCACCGGCGATGGCGGTACGGCGCTGGTCACCCCAGGCGGCGAGCTGGGCAGCATGGGCCTGCAGGGCATCGGCCAGCGGCGGAGACAGCAGCGGCTGGCGCCAGCCGGCGAGCTCGGCCAGGCCGGCCTCGATGCCATGATCGGCGGCGGCCAGCACCACGCGATCGGCCAGGCGCTTGCGCCAGAGCACCTCCAGCGGCACCCCGCTGGCCTGCACCACCGGCTGCAGGGCACGCTTGAGGGCATCGTAGACACTGCCGGCTTCACGCGGCAGCGGCGGCGGCAGTCGGCCGGGCAGACCGGCGTCCGGCAGCGCCCTGGCCTCGCCGATCAAGGCCAGCAGCGTGTCAGCCTCGCGCCTCGCCACCCGGGGATTCAGCTCCGGCACCTCGGCGAGCGCGAAGATGTTCTTCGGCTGCCGGCGCGCCAGCTCGAACAGCACCGGCGGCTTCAGCAGATGACCGCGCGGCACGTTGCGCGCCACCGCCTCGCGCTCGCGCCACAGCGTCAGCGCGCGCAGCACCGCCAGCTCGCGCGGGCGCAGGCGCCAGGCGTTTGGATGTTCCTGCCAGGCCAGCTCGGGATCGGCCGGGGCCGGCAGGCGGCAGGCCTCGGCGCACTCGGCCTCGTAGATGGCCCACAATCCCTTCGCTGCCAGACGCGCCTTCAGCTCGGCGTAAAGCGCCGGCAGATGGCGCACGTCGAGCGCGGCATAGTCGCGCTGCTGCTGGCTCAGCGGCCGCTGCAGCCAGTCCGAGCGCGAGGCGTCCTTGGGAATCTCGATGCCGAGCACCAATTGCAGGGCCTTCTGGTAGCCGACCTGCAGACCTTCGCCGAGCAGCGCGAGCGCGATCTGAGTGTCGTGCACCGTGCCCAGGCCGTGCCGGGTCATCGGCGTCAGCACCTCCAGGTCCTCGGAGCAGGCATGCAGTATCTTCAGCGGCCCCTGCGGACCGAGCACGGCATCCAGGCAGGACAGGTCGGTGATGGCGACCGGGTCGACCAGGGCCTCGCCCTGCCCGTCACCGAACTGCAGCAGGCCGGGAATGGGAAAGAAGGTGTCGACACGGATGAACTCCGTGTCCAGGGCCAGCGGGGCGGCCTGCTGCCAGCGCGGCAGGGACTGCTCGAGTCCCTGCGCGGTGGCGATGTAGAGGGTTTGCGACACTAGAGTTCCAGTTGCTTGGCGATCACTTCGTTCATGATCTCGTAAGTTCCGCCGCCGATCGAGAGGATTCTGTTGTCGCGGTACAGTCTTTCGACCACCGACTCGCGCATGTAGCCCATGCCGCCGAAGATCTGCACCGCCTCGGTGGTGACGAAGTCGCTGGTCTGGGTGGCGAAGTTCTTGGCCATGGACACCTCCTTAATCGACGGCAGCCCTTCGGCGATGCGCGCCGCCACGCGGTAGGTGAATTCGCGGCTGGCCTCGACGCGGGTGGCCATGTCGGCGAGCTTGTGACGGATCACCTGCATGCGGCCGATGGGCTTGCCGAAGGCTTCGCGTTCGCGCGCCCAGCGCAGGCTCTCCTCCAGCGCGATCTGCGAGGTCATGTTGGCCATGACCGCGAGGTTGAGGCGCTCCATCTGGAAGTTGCTCATGATCAGCAGGAAACCGGCGTTCTCGCTGCCGATCAGGTTTTCCGCCGGCACGATGACGTTGTCGAAGAACACCTCGGCGGTGTCGGAGGCCCACCAGCCCATCTTCTTCAGCGGCTGCCCGGTGGACACGCCGGCGCGCTCGCGCTCGATCAGCAGCAGGCTGATGCCGCCATGGCCGGGCCCGCCGGTGCGCACGGCGGCGACGTAGAAGTCGGCACGGATGCCGGAGGTGATGAAGATCTTGCTGCCATTGACCACGTAGTGGTCGCCGTTGGCATCGTTCTGGCGGCGCTCGGCGCGGGTCTTCAGGCTGGCGACATCGGAACCGCCGGACGGCTCGGTGATGGCCAGCGCGGCGATCAGCTCGCCGGCCAGCACGGGCGGCACGAACTTGTCCTTCAGCGCCTGGCTGCCCCACTTCTCCAGCGGCGGCAGCGCGATGTCGAGCGAGCCCAGGCTGGCAGCGAAGCCGCCGGAGGTGCCGCGCATGATCTCCTCGGTGACGGCGACCTTGAGGAAGACATCGTCGCCGGTGCCGCCGTAGGCGGGATCATGACCGACGCCGAGCAGGCCGGCGGCGCCGGCCTTGCGGTAGATCTCGCGCGGGAAGGTGCCCGCCTCCTCCCACGCACCGATGTGCGGCAGGACTTCGCGCTGGATGAACTGACGCGCGGACAGCCGCGCCTGCTCGTGGACATCGTTGAAATAGCTGGTGTACTGACCCATGAAGGAACTCCCGGACGCCGCGCGGAATAGCGGCGTGACCGGCCGGTTCTATCATTACATGACAATGCAACTCAAGTCTTTTCGAGACATCTTCCGGATCGGTTCCGGCCCGTCACGCTACGGCCTCAGTCCAGCGCCTGCAGCAGGTCGTCAATCAGGTCGCCGGCATGCTCCAGCCCCACCGAGACCCGGATCAGATTGGCCGGGGTCGGCGAGGCCGGCCCCTCGATGGAGGCACGGTGCTCGATCAGGCTCTCGACCCCGCCGAGGCTGGTGGCCACGGTGAACAGCTTCACCCGCGCCACCACCGCCACCGCCGCCTCCAGGCCGCCGCGGACCTGGAACGACAGCATGCCGCCGAAGGCCTTCATCTGCCGCGCCGCCACCACGTGCTGCGGGTGCGACGGCAGGCCGGGATAGTGCACCGCCTCCACCGCCGGATGCGCCGCCAGCGCCTCGGCGACAGCCTGCGCGTTGGCGGCGTGGCGCTCCATGCGCACCGCCAGCGAGCGGATGCCGCGCAGCACCAGCCAGCAGCCGAACGGCGAAGCGATGGCGCCCAGCGTCTTGCGCACCTGGAAGCAGCGCTG
>NZ_PTQZ01000097.1 GCF_002943415.1 Amnimonas aquatica
CCGGCAGCTTCGATCCGCGCCAGGTCATGGCCGCGCTCGGGATCGAGGCGCCGAAGACCAAGGATGCCAACGTGCTCAGGCGTGCCAGCCTGAGCGCCCAGCTCGCCGGCGATGAGCATCAGGTGCTGGCGCGCAACCTGCGCCTGGTGCTTGACGGCAGCACCGTCACCGGCGAGGCCGGCGTGCGCGAGCTGCCGAAGGCGCGCCTGTACGCCCGCCTGGCGCTGGACAAGCTCAACGCCGACAGCTATCTGCCGCCGGACACGGCTGCTGAGCAGGGCGCTGGCAAGGCCGGCGACAAGGCCGCCGCCAAGCCGGATGCCAAGGCGACGGCCGAGGGCCTGCTGCCGGTGGCCCTGCTGCGCGAGCAGAACCTCGATGTCGCGCTGCAGGCCGGCGCGCTCACTATCATGACCTACCCCATCACCCAGCTGCGCGTCGCCGCCACCGCCCGCGACGGCCTGGTCGATGTCAGCGAGCTGCGCGGCAGCATCTACGACGGCAGCTTCAGCGTGCCGGTCAGCATCGACGCGCGCGGCAAGCAGCCGGTGATCAGCCTGAAACCGGACATCCGCCAGATCGACCTCGGACCGATCGCCAAGCAGGCGCTGAAGCAGGATGTCTTCGCCGGCCGCATGAACTTCAACGGCGCGGTCAAGGTCACCGGCAACGATGTCGACACCTGGCTGAAGACCGCCCAGGGCCCGAACACGCTGCGCCTGGACAATGGCGTGATCAAGGGCGTGAACATCAGCGATGCCCTGTTCAACGCGCTCGGCCAGTACCAGGCGCTGCTGCCGGCGCTGACCGGACGTGACGCCGCCAGCATCAAGGGCAAGATCAGCAACACCGCAATCGAGAGCCTGCTGGGTGAAATGACGCTGGATCGCGGCGTGGTGCGCAACCAGTCCATGAAGGCCGACCTCAAGGACATCCAGGTCGGCGGCAACGGCACCTACAACCTGGAAACCCAGGATGTCGACTATCGATTCCAGCTCAAGCTCGACAAGAAGTACTGGGGCGAGAAGTACGCGAAGATGGCCGAGTACGCCATTCCCGTGCGCTGCAACGGCAACCTCAAGGGCAGCGTCGCTACGCTCTGCGGCCTCGACAAGGAAGGTATGCAGGGCATCGTCGGCCAGGTCGCCAAGGCGCGCCTCAACGAGGAAGTCGACAAGGAAAAGGCCAAGCTGCAGGAGAAGCTCAACGAGAAGCTGGGTGACAAGCTCAACAGCCAGCAGCAGGAAGCCGTGAAGCAGCTCTTCGATGTCTTCAAGAAGCGCTGATTTCGCCGGCCGCGTGCTGGACTGGTACGACCGCCACGGCCGCAAGGACCTGCCCTGGCAGCAGGCGGTCACGCCCTACCGCGTCTGGGTCTCGGAGATCATGCTGCAGCAGACCCAGGTCGCCACGGCCATCCCCTACTTCGAGCGCTTCATGGCCAGCTACCCGACGCTGGCCGACCTCGCCGAGGCGCCGCTGGATGACGTGCTGCACCACTGGGCCGGACTGGGCTACTACGCGCGCGCGCGCAACCTGCACAAGGCCGCGCAGCTGGCCGTCGACCGTCATGACGGCGAGCTGCCGGCAGCCCTCGATGACCTCGAGGCGCTGCCCGGCATCGGCCGTTCCACCGCCGGTGCCATCCTGTCGCTGGGCATGGGCCGGCGCGCGGCCATCCTCGACGGCAACGTGAAGCGGGTGCTGGCCCGCCACGAGGCGCTGGCCGGCGACCCGGCGCGCAGCGAGGTGCTGCGCCGCTTCTGGGACGTGGCGGAGCGCTATACCCCGGTCGAGCGCACCGCCAACTACAACCAGGCCATGATGGACCTGGGCGCGACGCTCTGCACCCGCAGCCGTCCGGCCTGCGGCATCTGCCCGGTGAACGACAGCTGCCGGGGCCATGCCGAGGGCAGCCCCGCGCAATATCCGCAGAAGCAGCGCAAGGCCGCCACCCCCGAGCGTGCCACGCGCATGCTGCTCTGCCTCAACGCGCGCGGCGAGGTCTGGCTGCGGCAGCGGCCGCCGAGCGGTCTCTGGGGCGGTCTGTGGACCTTTCCCGAGCTGCCGCTGGAGGCCGGCGCGCCGGCCGGACAGGACTGGCCGGCCTTCGTGCATGTGTTCACGCATTTCCGCCTGCATATCCATCCGCGCCTGGTGCGCGGCGACCAGCCGCCTGTCGTGCCGGCCGGCATCACCGGTGGTGCTGATGCCGGAGAGGATGCCGGCGTTAACGAGGCGCCCGGCCGCTGGGTTACACTCGCGCCTCTGCCGGCGCTGGGTGTGCCGGCCCCGGTTCAGCAGCTGTTGCAGCGCCTGCAGGCGCTGGTGGAGAACGAGTCATGACACGCATGGTGTTCTGTCGCAAGTTGAAGCAGGAGCTGGAGGGCATGGCCTTCCAGCCCTTCCCCGGTGAGCGCGGCCAGGCGCTTTTCGACACCGTGTCGAAAGAGGCCTGGATGCAGTGGCTGCGTCACCAGACCATGCTGATCAACGAGAACCGTCTCAATGTCATGGACCCGCAGGCCCGCAAGTTCCTCGACGAGCAGCTGGAGAAGTACCTCAGCGGCGATGACTACGAACGCCCGCAGGGCTGGACGCCGGAAAAGCCGGCATCATGAGCCTGTCTTCTTCGCATGAGGCGGCGGCCTCCCGCCCGCGCGGCCCGGCCTCGCTCGACGAGCTGCGCGCCGTCTATCCCTTCCTGTACCCGCTCAAGGTCAGCTGGGGCGACATGGATGCCCTGCGCCACGTCAACAACGTGGTGTATTTCCAGTATCTGGAAGATGCCCGCATCGGCGTCATGGAGTCGCTGGAGATCTTTCCGCGCCTGTTCCACGAAGGCACCGGCATGGTCGTCGCCGATGCCCGCTGCCGCTACAGGGCGCCGGTGATCTACCCCGACACGCTGCAGATCGGCATCCGCGCCGAGATCACCGGCAGCGACCGTTTCCTGCTGCACTACGCGCTGTTCAGCGTCACGCAGCAGCGCGTCGCCGCCGAGGCCGAGACGCTGACGGTGTGCATCGATCCCGATACCGGCCGCAAGACCGACATCCCGGAGTGGTTCCGCGAGCGTCTGCAGGGCATCGCCTGAGCACGCCCGGGCGGCTATGAGGCGGACATGAAAAAGGCCTGACCGGCATGCCGGTCAGGCCTTTTTCATGGTGCTGCGAGGCGGTCCGGGGCCGCCGTCCACCCGGCGCCCTGGGGCCCCGGGTGACGCATCACAGGCCGCGGGAGGCCTTCTTGCGGTCGTTCTCGGTCAGGTGGCGCTTGCGGATGCGCACGGTCTGCGGCGTGACTTCCACCAGCTCGTCATCCTCGATGAACTCCAGCGCCTGCTCCAGCGTGAAGCGGATGGCCGGGGTCAGCACGATGTTCTCGTCGGTGCCCGAGGCGCGGATGTTGGTGAGCTGCTTGGCCTTGGTCGGGTTCACCACCATGTCGTCGCCGCGCGAGTTGATGCCGATGATCATGCCTTCGTAGACATCGGTCTGCGGGCCGATGAACATGCGGCCGCGCTCCTGCAGGTTGAACAGGGCGTAGCCCAGCGCGGTGCCCTGCACCATCGAGATCAGCACGCCGTTCTGGCGCTTCGCCACGTCGCCGGACTTGATCGGGCCGTAGTGCGAGAAGCTGGAGGTCATGATGCCGGTGCCCGAGGTCATGGTCATGAACTCGGAGCGGAAGCCGATCAGGCCGCGCGACGGCACGGTGGCCTCGATGCGGATGCGGCCCTTGCCGTCCAGCACCATGTTGGTCATGTCGCCCTTGCGGGTGCCCATCTGTTCCATGACGCCGCCCTGGTGCTGTTCTTCGACGTCGAAGATGACGTTCTCGAACGGCTCGCACTTGGCGCCGTCGACTTCCTTGAAGATGACTTCGGGGCGCGACACGCCCATCTCGAAGCCTTCGCGGCGCATATTCTCGATCAGCACCGACAGGTGCAGCTCGCCACGGCCGGAGACCTTGAAGCGGTCCGGGCTGTCGGTCGGCTCGACGCGCAGCGCCACGTTGTGGATCAGTTCCTTTTCCAGGCGATCCTTGATGTTGCGCGAGGTGACGTACTTGCCTTCCTTGCCGGCGAACGGGGAGTTGTTGACCTGGAAGGTCATGCTCACGGTCGGCTCGTCGACGCTCAGCAGCGGCAGCGCTTCGACATTGGCCGGGTCGCAGAGGGTGTCGGAAATGCCCAGGCCTTCCATGCCGGTGACGCAGATGATGTCGCCGGCTTCGGCTTCCGGCACTTCAACGCGATTGAGGCCGTGGTAGCCCATGATCTGCAGGATGCGGCCGTTGCGCTTCTTGCCTTCGCTGTCGACGATGGTGACCTGGGTGTTGGTCTTGACCTTGCCGCGGGTGATGCGGCCGACGCCGATGACGCCGACGTAGCTGTTGTAGTCCAGCGACGAGATCTGCATCTGGAACGGACCTTCGCTGTTCACCGGCGGCGGGCTGACGCGGTCGATGATGGTCTGGAACAGCGCGGTCATGTCGGTGCCCAGCTTGTCGGCCTCGAAACCCGAGATGCCGTTCAGGCCGGAGGCGTAGACCACCGGGAAGTCCAGCTGCTCGTCGGTGGCGCCGAGGTTGTCGAACAGTTCGAAGACCTGGTCCATGACCCAGTGCGGACGGGCGCTCGGACGGTCGACCTTGTTCAGCACCACGATCGGCTTGAGGCCGCGGGCGAAGGCCTTCATGGTCACGAAGCGGGTCTGCGGCATGGGGCCGTCGACGGAGTCGACCAGCAGGCAGACCGAATCGACCATGGACAGCACGCGTTCCACTTCGCCGCCGAAGTCGGCGTGGCCCGGGGTGTCGACGATGTTGATGCGGTATTCCTGGCCGTCACGCGCATCCGTCCAGCGGATGGCCGTGTTCTTGGCCAGAATGGTGATGCCACGCTCCTTTTCGAGATCGTTGGAGTCCATCACGCGTTCGATTTCGCCAGCGCGGTCGCCCAGCGTGCCGGACTGTTGCAGGAGCTTGTCGACCAGCGTGGTCTTGCCGTGGTCGACGTGGGCGATGATGGCGATGTTGCGGATTTGCTTGATGGACACGATAGGGTCTCGGCGAAGCGATCAAAAATTGGGCGCGAAGTATACCCGAGACTTGGTGACAGGTCTTGTGGCGCGTGCAAAAACTCCGCAGTGGCCAGGTCCCTGCATGACGCAGGCAACGACCGGGTGCTCGGCGGACGAGCATGAAAAAGGCCGCTCCTGGGAGCGGCCTTTTCGGTGAAGCAGGAAGCGGGGCTTCTTACTTCTTGACGGTGACCTTCACCTGACCTTCGGCGACAGCGACCGAACGACGGTTCTGGGCGCGGCCTTCGGCGGTCTTGTTGTCGGCGACCGGCTGGCTGGCACCGTAGCCCTTGGCGCTGATGCGGCTGGCGTCGATGCCATACTGCTTCACGAGGGTGTCAACGATGGCCTGGGCACGACGCTCGGACAGCTTCTGGTTGTACTCGGCACGGCCGCGGGAGTCGGTGTGACCCTGAACTTCCACGGTTGCGGACGGGTATTCCTTCAGCAGCTTGGCCACGCCTTCGATCTCGGCGTAGTAGGCCGGCTTGACCACAGCCTTGTCGAAGTCGAACAGCACGCGCAGTTCCTTCGTCACGGTCTCGGTCAGCACCTTCGGGCAGCCGGTGGCGTCAACGACCACATTGGTCGGGGTGCCCGGGCACTTGTCCTTGCTGTTCGGCACGCCGTCCTTGTCGTCATCGCCATCGACGACCGGAGCGACAACGGCCGGAGCCACGACGGCCGGGGCCACGGCTTCAGCCTTCTTGCCGCCGAAGCTGTAGACCACGCCGACGGAGGCCACGCCATCGTGGTCGCTGGCCTGCAGGTTCTCTACGCCGCGGACTTCGGCACGCAGGGCGAAGTTGTCGGCCAGCTGGTAGAAGGCACCCAGTGCCACGTTGGCAATGGTGTATTCCTCGTGCGGAATGCCGGCGCCGCCAGCCTTGAAGGTACCGCGAGCGAGACCGCCGCCGACCAGGACGTAGGGCTGGAGCTTGTTTTCAGCGTTGAAGCGGTAGTAGGTGTCGATGGTGGCCGCTTCATAGCGGACGCCAACGCCACTGCCGGCGATGCTGTTGCGACGGGTGTCGGTGTTGGTCAGGCCGTAACGCAGTTCCAGACCGACATTCGGCGTCACGCGGTAGCCGAGGGCGAGAGCGCCGCCTTGGCGATCGTTCAGGTCGATGTTGTCGCTGGCACCGTTGTTCATGCCGTTGAATTCGTTATCGAACACGTGATAGGTGATTGTCGGGCTGACA
>NZ_PTQZ01000098.1 GCF_002943415.1 Amnimonas aquatica
CGTCATGAACAAGAAGAAACTGGGATTCGCCGCGCTGGCCGTGGTCGCCATCGCAGGTGCATGGACCGTGGTCACGCTGCCGCCGGCACCGCCCGCGGTGCCGGCCGTGCCCGACAATATTCCGGTGCCGGTGGTGCCCGAGCTGACCTACTACGACCTGCCCACCGGCCAGGTGCCGGTATCGACGGAACCGTACCGCTCGACCTATCGCAGCGTGTCGCTGGATGACCTGGTCGAACGCAAGCTGACCACCGGCATCTACACCGGCACGCCGTACTGGATCCAGCGCAAGCAGTGGTTCGAGGACAACTATTACGCCACCCTGGCCGCGCGCAAGGTNCGCCGCCGTGCAGCCAGACGCAGCCCACCGGCTACGATGCCGAAGGCTGCCGCTACGTGGCGCAGCTGTTCACCGACGTGGCGGCGAAGGACCCGGCGAAGGCCGAGGAGATGCGCGAACGCGTGCGCCGTGGCCGTGATGTCTGGTTCAAGGGCACCTTCGGCAACCAGGACGAGAACTACCTGCACCAGACCCGCGTGATCGGCAAGGGCAACGCCAACTATCCCTGGCTGGACACGCGCACGCGTGCCGAACGCTTCAGCAAGTGGGGCCTGATCAACGACCCCGACTGCGTGCAGGGCGACGCTTCCACCAACTGGTACGACAAGTGCCAGGACCCGCATTCCTCCGGCGTGCTCGGCTACCGCAAGTACTACGCCGATTCGATCAGGGACAAGCAGGGCAAGGTCATCTACGACCCGCGCACCGCGCCGTACGAAAAGGACGAGATCAAGCAGAACAAGCGCTTCGTGATCGGCCACCCCTGCGTGCAGTGCCATGTCGGCTTCGACCCGACCAACCCGCCGGCTAACCCGAACCAGCCGACCTGGGCCAACCTCAGCGGCACCATCGGCAACCAGCACATCGTGCAGCCGGACGCCTTCTTCCACGGTGTGCCGGAAAGCAGCCCGGCGCGCCAGGTGCTCAAGGGCGGCCGCCTCGGCACCATCGACACCTCGCTGGTGGCTTCGGACTGGATGCACAACCCGGGCACCCAGAACAACATCATGGACTTCCACAACAAGCGCCTGTTCGAGCACGTCATGAAGGACCCGGTCACCGGCGCGGTGAAGAAGGGCATGACCCGGCACGTGCTCAAGGGTGCCGAGGACAGCGTTGGCGAACACCTGGCGCTGATCCGCGTGTACGTGAACATCGGCATGTGCACCGAGGAATGCTGGGTGCCCAACTTCCCGCATCCCGGCAAGCTCTTCGGCCGCGGCAGCGAGCAGAGCCCCATGCGCATCATGCAGTGCGCCGCCGAATGCGACGCCTGGAACTACGCCGACGCCAAGATGGATGACCTGGCGCTGTTCCTGATGACCGCCGGCCCGACCTATCTGCTGGCCTCGAAGGATATCGACGGCACGTCCGGCGAGCAGTTCATCGACAAGGCGGTGATTCCGCAGGGCCGCAAGGTTTTCGCCCGCGAGTGCGCGACCTGCCACAGCACCAAGATGGCGCCGGCGAACATCCGCAATGACCGCGTCGCGCTGGAGAAGTTCTACGACGGCCACGTGTTCGGCAAGGAAGACTACTGGACGCTGGAATACAGCGCCGCCGAACGTGGCGATCCGAAGTTCGTGGCCAATTTCCTGGCCAGGGACAAGGATGGCCGCCTGCGTCCGAAGCAGTTCGCCGAAAAGGGCATCTTCGGCCAGGACTGGCTCGGCAACGACGAGCGCACGCCGTTCAACATCATCGGCACCAACATGTGCCGCGCGCTGCACGACAACCACAACCAGGGCCATATCTGGGAGGAGTTCTCGTCGGAGACCTACAAGAACTCGCCGTCGCCGGGCAGCGTGCCGTACGTGCTCAACCGCATGATTCCGGGCATCGGCGGCAAGAAGCTGGGCGAACGCAAGGTCGAGGGCGGCCCGGGCTACCTGCGCAACATCTCGCTGCTGTCGGTCTGGGCCACGGCGCCGTTCCTGCACAACAACGCCATCGGCGAGGTCACCTTCCTGCCGGATGGCGCGCCGGACTACACCCTGCGCGGCCGCATCAAGCAGTTCGAGATGGCCTACGACGAGCTCATGACCTCGGACAACCCGAAGGCGGAGAAGCACCGTCCGCAGAAGACGCTGGTGACGACGGAAGACACCCAGGTCACCGCGCGCGAAGACATGCAGGGCTGGCCGAAGATCACCATCAAGAAGGGCACGCCGGTGGCCAACATCGCTTCGCAGAACCCGCACAAGCCGCTGTTCATGGGTTGCGACGACCCGGTGGAGAACAAGGGCCACCAGTTCGGCGTGGATCTCTCGGCGCAGGACAAGCACGCCCTGCGCGAGTTCCTCAAGCTGATGTGAGCCCGGCATGAAGCGAGTGATGCTGTGGGGGCTGGTGCTGGCCGCGCTGGCGGCCGGCGCCTGGTACGGGCTGAAGCCGGCGACCAGCAGCGCCGACATCACCGAGCTGGCGCGCGAGGGCCGGCCGGACCCGGCCATGGTGTCGGCGCAGGTCATCAGCCAGGAGGACCTGCCGCCGGCGGGCACGCGCTCGCTGTTCGACCACCTGATCACCCAGCACGACGGCCTGCCGTATCCGTTCGAGAAACTGGTGAAGCTGGTGCAGGCGCAGCACCCGGACGGGCAGCTGCCGGTGGCGGTGCTGATTCCCAACGGTCGCTCGCTGCTCAAGGCGCAGGCCACCAATGCGCATCCGCGCGCGCTGATCGCGGCGGATTTCGAACTCGCGAACAAGACCGGTCTGGCCATGACGCCGCGCGGCCAGCTGTTCATGGGCTTTGTCGAGAAGGCCAACGAGATCGAGGTGCTGAGCTACAACGAGGCCGCCGGCCGCTTCGAGTTCCAGCTGGTACAGAACTACTGCGCCGGCTGCGTGCCGCGCATCGTCTACGCGCGCCGTGCCATCTGCACCACCTGCCACCAGGGCGGCGGGCCGATCTTCCCGCAGCGGCCGTGGAACGAGACCAACGGCCAGCAGGACACCGCCGGGGCCATCGCCGCCGCGCGCGGCAACGCGCATCCGTACATGAGCATTCCGCTCCAGCAGCCGCTGGCCATGCCGGAGCGCTTCGACCAGCTCACCGATCAGGGCAGCTTCATCAACGTCACCCAGCGCCTGTGGCTGGACGGCTGCGGTGCCGACGGCAACGACTGCCGCCGGCTCATGCTGAAGCTGGCGCTGCATTACGCCGACAGCCCCGGCAGTTTCGATGCCGCCGGCGTCGATGCGCAGCGCCTGCGCGAACTGCAACGCCGGCATTTTCCCAAGACCGGCATCGCGGTGCCGGAGTCCGACCTGCCCAACCGTGATCCGCTCGGCGAGCGTCGCGGCCTCAAGGGCTGGTGGCAGGGTCTGTGGACACGCGAAATCAAGCCGGGCGAGGGCGCCCGCGACAACGAGGACCTCGCCGCCTTCGACAAGCTGCCCAAGCTGCCGGTGCGTCTCGATCCGCTGACGCCGCGCGTGCCCAAGCAGGTGCTGACGGCGGAGGACATCGACGGGGTCTACGGGCTGGCGGCGCTGTTCAGCGAATCCGACCTGCGCGGCCTGGGCGAGGGCAGCGGTTTCGACATCCGCCGGCTGGCGGCGAAAGTGGATGCGCTGCCCGACAGCCACTTTGCGGCGCGTCCGTTCGTGCGCGTGCACTTCATGCGCGCGCTGCTGGGGCGCGAGGCCGAGTACTGCTGCCTGAACACGGTGGAGATGTCGCCGCCGGTGGTGTCCGGGCTGCCGCCGCTGAAGATCGTGAAACAGGGGGTGCTGCACGATTTCGAGCGCTACTGCTTCGCCTGCCATCGCGGCAATCCGGCGCTGCGCCTGGACTTCATGGCCGGCGCCAGTGAGGACGCGGTGCTGGAGAACATCCGTGGCAAGACCCTGATTCGCGACGTGCTGGACTGGGAACGCTACGAAGGCACCGACAAGGCCGCCGCGCTCATGCCGCCGCGCGATTCGCTGCAGTACCAGGCCATGAAGCAGGCCGGCGCCGAGGGCGAGCGGGCACGGGCGGCCATGCGCGGCGCCGTGCCCGGGCTGTTCGGTTTCTGACCCCGGGCATGGTCCCGGAACGAGGATGATGTGATGCGCAGTACCTTGTCGACCAGCACCCTGCCGATCAGCACCTTGGCGAGTCCTGCCGCGTCAGCCGAGGCCGCGCCGGCTGACGCCGACGGCATCAGGGCCGCTTCGCCGCGACGCATGGCGCTGCGCGCGGCGCTGCTGGCGCTGGCGATGCTGCCGTCGGCCGCGTCGGCGATGCCCCTGCTGGCGCGCGAGTACAAGCAGGAATACGGCTACATGCCGTCCTGCAACGCCTGTCACAGCGATGGCGGCGGCTCCACGCTGAACGCCTACGGCAAGGCCTTCAAGGCCGCCGGCAAGAACGCGGGCGCGTTCGCGCGCATCGCCAACCTCGACAGCGATGGCGATGGCGCGTCCAACGGCAGCGAAGCCGCCGCCAGGGCCAACCCCGGCGACCCGCGCTCGACCCCGGCGAAGCCGGGCGAGTGGCTGGACATCGCCAGCCTGATTCCGCGCGAGGTGCGCGCGCAGTTTCCCGGCGTGCGTACCTGGCTGCCGCGCGATGCCCTGCTGACTCCGGCCGATATGACGGCGGCGAAGGCCCTGGGCGTGACGCTGAACAAGGACGACGAGAACACGATCTACATCCCGCTGGAGAGTCAGCGGCCGGCCGGCACCGCGCTGATATTCCGCGCCACGCACCAGGGCAAGGACTTCTTCCTGCTCATGACCACCGACCGGCAGCTGAAGATCGCCCAGGTGCAGGTGCTGCACGCCAACGCCGTGCCGCAGGCGAAGAACAGCAAGGTCTACGGCAGTTTCGCCGGCCTGCCGGCGCAGCAGGTGCCGGCGCCGTCGGCCAAGGAAGCGGCGACGCTGGATGGCGCCATCCGGCTGGCGGTGAAGCGCGCCGGCGTGCTGCTCTACGTGCGCCTGAAAGGCGCCTGAACCGGAGGAAATGGCCATGGCCGACCAGCAGTTCGATTTCTTCAGCGATGCCCCGGTGACTGACGCCGCCATTGTCCAGCTGCCGCCGGAGCCGTCGGCCTGGCTGACCGTCGGCGGCCCGATCGCGCTGGTGGCGTTCTTCCTGCTCATCTGCCTGCTGCTGCGCTGGTTCATTCCCTTCCGCGATCCGCGCGTCGAGTTCTCGCTGCAGGACCTGCCGGTGGCGGCGCAGCGCGGCATCGGCCTGGCCACCATCCTGTTCGGCATCGCCTTCTTCTTCGGGCTGGCGGAAGTGCACTACCAGCTGCAGCTGCACGGCAGCACCGACGCCTACTTCGCCAACATGAGCCGGGGCAAGCTGATCGCCTTCACCCATGCCCACCTGTTCGGCTTCACCACGGCGTTCTTCATCATCGGCATTCCGTTCTCGCTGCACTTCAACCGGCTCAGCATCTACCAGTGGGTGTTCCCGGCCGGGCTGGCGGCGGCGCTCACCGACATCATCTCGTGGTGGGGCATCAAGTACGTCTCGCCCAACTTCGACTACGTCACCATGTTCTGCGGCGCGGTCTACGGCGGCGCCTACCTGTGGATGCTGATCGGCATCGTCCGGGTGATCTTCTTCCCCTCGCTGCGCTGGCTGCCCGACTACATCAACGAGCGACGCGGCAAATGAATTGTCGGACAATCAATCTCCAATTTGACATGGCCTGATGTATCATGCCGCGCATGACCAGATCGTCACGGAGCGGCCCCAGGCCATGGCACTGAAGTCCACGATCTACAAGGCGCAGCTGAACATCGCCGACATGGACCGCGATTATTACGCGGACCATGTGCTGACGCTGGCCTGCCATCCCTCGGAGACCGAGGAGCGGCTCATGGTGCGTGTCCTGGCCTTCGCCATGTACGCCGACGAGCAGCTGCAGTTCACCCGCGGCCTGAGCAGCGAAGACGAGCCCGACCTGTGGCGCAAGGACCTCACCGGCGCGGTCGAGCACTGGATCGAGCTCGGCATGCCGGACGAGACGCGCATCCGCAAGGGCTGCCACCGGGCCCAGCAGGTCACCATCTTCACTTATGGCGATTACGCGCCGCCGGTGTGGTGGGAAAAGCTGCGCGGCAGCGTGCAGCGCTTCGACAACCTCAATGTGCTGCACATCGATGGCGCCACCAGCGCGGCGCTGGCGGCCACGGCTGCGCGCGGCATGGAGCTGCAGGTCAGCATCCAGGACGGCACGATCTGGTTCAGCGCCGGCGACAGTCCGATCGAAGTG
>NZ_PTQZ01000099.1 GCF_002943415.1 Amnimonas aquatica
TGGCCACGCTGTTCTCGGCCAACCTGCATGGCGCCGCCAGCCCGGACTCGCTGCCCGGCGACCTGCTGTTCATCAGCGCGAGCATCCTGTGGGCACTGTTCACGGTCATGCTCAAGCGCTGGCAGGTGCGCGCGTTCGACGTCACGCTGGCGGTGGTGGCCATGTCGGCGATCATCTATCTGCCGGTCTACGCGCTGTTCCTGCCCAAGCACATCGGCATGGCGCCAGCCGGCGAGATTGCCTTGCAGGCCTTCTTCCAGGGCTTCCTGGTGGTCTGCGTGGCGATGTGGACCTACGCCCGGGCCACCGAGCTGCTGGGCGCGGTCAAGGTCGCGGTCATGATGTCCACCGTGCCGGTGGTCGGCACGCTGCTGTCGGTGCCTCTGCTGGGCGAGGATCTCGGCAGCGGCGCGGCGCTGGGCGTGGTGATCGTCTTCCTCGGCGCCCTGCTGGGCGCGCTGGCGAAGTCGCCGGCTGCCGCCCCGGGACCGCGCTGATTCCCTGTTCGGGGATTGGGTCAGTCCCTGATCAGCGCCAGGAACTCGTTGCGCGTCTGCGCGTTGTCGCGGAAGGCGCCGAGCATGATCGAGGTCTTCATCACCGAGTTCTGCTTCTCCACGCCACGCATCATCATGCACATGTGCTTGGCCTCGATGGTCACCGCCACGCCTTTTGCGTCGGTGACGCGCTGGATGGCGTCCGCGATCTGCTTGGTCAGGTTCTCCTGGATCTGCAGGCGGCGCGCGTACATGTCGGCGATGCGCGCGACCTTGGACAGCCCCAGCACCTTGCCGGACGGGATGTAGGCCACGTGCACCTTGCCGATGAAGGGCAGCAGGTGGTGCTCGCACAGCGAATACAGCTCGATGTCCTTGACCAGCACCATCTGGTCGTTGTCCGACGGGAAGATGGCATTGTTGACGATGACGTCGAGGTCTTCCTCGTAGCCCTTGCACAGGTACTTGAAGGCCTTGGCGGCGCGCTTGGGCGTGTCCAGCAGGCCGGGGCGGTCCAGGTCCTCGCCCACGGCGCGGATGATGTCGGCGTAGGCGGTGTCCATGGTGCGGTCCATAAGCGGTGGTCTCGTGCGAAAGCGTGTAATGAAGCGCGCACCGTAGCGGGAAGCGCGCGATGAGTCAAAGCGGCGGCCCGCGGCGCGGTCAGTCGCGCGCAGGTATGGCGGGCGGGTGTCAGCCCGGGCTGCGCGCGTCGCGCTTGTCCGGGTGATCATCGGGCGTGCCGGTCTCGCGCTGGCGGCGCAGCAGCACCAGCACGGCACCGGTGCCGCCGTCGCGCGGCGGTGCGCTGGCGAAGGCCAGCACCGGTGGCAGCTGGCGCAGCCAGCCGTTGACGGCGGTCTTGAGCAGGGCCTGACCGTTGACCTGGCCCTTGCCGTGCACGACCTTGGCCACCTGCACGCCCTCGCGCGCGGCTTCGTCGAGCAGCTGCAGCACGGCCTCGCGCGCCTGTTCCAGGGTGCAGCCGTGCAGGTCCACGGCGGCCTTCCAGACCAGCTGGCCGGCCTTCAGGCGCTCGAACTGCTTGTCCTGCACGCCGTTGCGCTTGAACGCCAGCACGGCCTCGGGCGCGATGCCGGTCTGCAGCGCCACGGTGTCCGACAGCGGCACCTGCGTGCGCTCGTCCTCGCCCTCGGCCTGCGCGCGGCGCAGCAGGGTCATGGCATCCGGCTTGCGCGGCTTCTGCGCGCGTGGCGGCGGCGCGGCCGTTTCCATGCGCTTCGCACCCTTCGTGGCCTGGGCGAACAGCGCCTCGTCGCTGAGCTCGGGCTCGGGGCGGGCCGGGACGCTGGCGGTGGCCGGTTTCGCGGCGGGCACGACCGGGGCCTCGGCCTTGAGCTGGCGGCGCAGGGAAGTGAGCAGGGGGTCTTTCATGGCGGCTACCGGTCAGCGGGCGGTCTGCCGATTATAGGCAAGATGCCCGGTCGTGCCGAACCGGCCTTGCTGTCCGTTGTTCCTCTGATTGGTCAAGGCAGTCTGAGGTTGTCATGCCGGGCCCGGGAGCCTGCGCCATTTCATGCCGGCGCAGGCTCCCGGAGGCTGCCCGCCCTCACTACGGCTCCGGAAATCCGTGTAGAATCACACCCTTGATTCCCCACGCGCCGGAGCCTCCGTGAGCCACGATCTGCCCGCCCTGACCCTGTCCGACGACCTCCTCGCCGAGGCGCAGCGCGAGCTGCTGACCGTGCGTGACTGGATCCGCTTCTGCGTCAGCAGTTTCCGGGGCTGTGACGTGCACCTGGGCCACGGCACCAGCGATCCGTTCGCCGAGGCCTCGGCGCTGGTCATGCAGACACTCAATCTGGAGTGGTCGGCGGACGAGGAGATCCTCGACGCGCGCATCCTGCCGTCCGAGCGCGCGCAGCTCGCCGAGACCCTGCGCCGGCGCGTCAACGAGCGCACGCCGCTGGCCTACCTGCTCAACCTCAGCTATTTCTGCGGACTGCCGTTCTATGTCGACGAGCGCGTGCTGGTGCCGCGCTCGCCCATCGCCGAGCTGATCGAGGACCGTTTCCTGCCCTGGCTGAAGGATGAGCCGCAGCGCATCCTCGACCTGTGCACGGGTTCGGGCTGCATCGCCATCGCCTGCGCCAAGGAGTTTCCGGAGGCCTTCGTCGATGCCACCGACCTCTCGCTGGACGCGCTCTCGGTGGCAGCGCTGAACGTCGAGCACCACGAGCTGGGCGAGCGCGTCAGCCTGCTGGAGTCGGATGTGTTCAGCAAGCTGCCGGGCCAGCGCTACGACCTCATCGTCAGCAACCCGCCGTATGTCGATGCCGAAGACATGGCCGACCTGCCCGAGGAGTTCCTGCGCGAGCCGGAGCTGGGCCTGGCCTCCGGTCCGGACGGGCTGGACGTGACCAAGCGCATCCTCGCCGAGGCCGCCGACTACCTCACCGAAGACGGCGTGCTGGTGATCGAGGTGGGCAATTCGCAGTGGGCGCTGGAGCAGACCTTCCCGGAAGTGGAGTTCGTCTGGGTCGAGTTCGAGCGCGGCGGCAAGGGCGTGTTCGTGCTCACCGCCGCCCAGTGCCGCGAGCACCAGGCCCTGTTCGAAACCAGCATCTGATCCACCGCCGGGCGTCGCGTGGCCCCGGCATGGCGTATTTCTGAGGATACCGACCCATGGCCGGCAACAGCATCGGACAAGTCTTCACAGTCACCACAGCGGGCGAGTCGCACGGACCGGCGCTGACCGCCATCGTCGATGGCGTGCCGCCGGGCATCGCGCTGACCGAGGCCGACCTGCAGGTCGATCTCGACCGCCGCAAGCCGGGCACGTCGTCGTTCGCCACCCAGCGCAAGGAAGAGGACATCGTCAGGATCCTCTCCGGCGTGTTCGAGGGCAGGACGACCGGCACGCCGATCGCGCTGCTGATCGAGAACACCGACCAGCGCTCCAAGGACTACGGCAACATCGCCGAGACCTTCAGGCCGGCGCATGCCGACTACACCTACACGCACAAGTACGGCTTCCGCGACTACCGCGGCGGCGGCCGTTCCAGCGCGCGCGAGACCGCCATGCGCGTGGCCGCCGGCGCGATCGCGCGCAAGGTGCTGGCCGAGCGCTTCGGCGTGACCGTGCGCGGCCGCGTTTCGCAGATCGGTGATATCAAAGCGCAGGCCTGCGACTGGGATTACGTGCGCGAAAACCCGTTCTTCTGCGGCGACCGCGAGGCGGTGCCGAAAATGGAGCAGCTGGTGCTGTCCATGCGCACCGAGGGCTCCAGTATCGGCGCCGCCGTCGAAGTCTTCGCCCACGGCCTGCCGGCGGGTTGGGGCGAGCCGGTGTTCGACCGGCTCGATGCCGACATCGCGCATGCCATGATGAGCATCAACGCGGTCAAGGGCGTGGAGATCGGCGACGGCTTCGCGGTGGTCAGCCAGCGCGGCGAGGAGCACCGCGACGAGCTGACGCCGGAGGGCTTCCTCAGCAACCACGCCGGCGGCGTGCTCGGCGGCATTTCCAGCGGCCAGGACATCGTGGTGCGCATCGCGCTCAAGCCGACATCGAGCATCACCACGCCGGGCCGCAGCATCAACACCCGCGGCGAGGCCATCGACGTGGTCACCAAGGGCCGTCATGACCCCTGCGTGGGCGTGCGCGCGACGCCGATCGCGGAGGCCATGCTGGCCATCGTGCTGCTCGACCATGCGCTGCGCCATCGCGCCCAGAACCATGGTGTCGTCAGCGGCGTGCCGATGATTCCCGGACAGGCAGCGCCGGGCGCGCAGGGCTGAGCCGGCCGGGCCGGGGCATGACCGGCCGCTGTGAGCAGAGGAGGGCACCGGCATCCGCGCGGTGCCGGCAGACATGAGCAGCGCCCGCATTCCCTACGTCCCGCTGGGGGCGTTCTACTTCTTCTATTTCGCGGTGATCGGCGGCTTCATGCCCTACTGGGGCCTGTACCTGCAGTCGCTGGGCTTCGGCGCGGCCGAGATCGGCCAGCTCATGGCCATCGTCATGGCCACGCGCATCTTCGCGCCCAATTTCTGGGGCTATATCGCCGACCGCACCGGCAAGCGCCTGCTGCTGGTGCGCTTCGGCGCGCTGATGATCACGCTGGGCTGGCTGGGCGTGTTCCTGGCCCGCGAATTCTGGCCGCTGGCGCTGGTGCTGCTGGCCTACGGCTTCTTCCAGAACGCCATCCTCGCGCAGTTCGAGTCGGTGACCATGGCGCACCTGGGCGAGCAGCGCGACCGCTACAGCCAGGTGCGGCTGTGGGGCTCGCTGGGCTTCATCGTGGTCGGCACCGGCCTGGGCGTCGCCTTCGACCACATCTCCCTGAGCGTGTTGCCGCTGGCCATGCTCGCCTGCGCGCTGGCGACCTGGCTCAGCAGCCTGGCGGTGCCGGACATCGCCACCGCGACCCGGCGCGACGCCAGCCACGGTTTCCGCGAGATCCTGCGCCGGCCGGCGGTGTGGACCTTCTTCGCCGCGCATTTCCTGCTGCTGCTCTCGCACGCGCCGTACTACACCTTCTACAGCATCCACCTCGAATCGCACGGCTACTCGCGCACCGAGATCGGCTGGCTGTGGGGGCTGGGCGTGGGCGCCGAGGTGCTGATGTTCCTGGTCATGCACAAGGTGCTGCCGCGTACCGGCGAGCAGCGCATGCTGCTGTGGAGCCTGCTGCTGTCGGCGCTGCGCTGGGTCATGATCGGCTTCGGCGCCGACCTGCCGGCGGTGATCTGGCTGGCGCAGCTGCTGCACGCGGCCAGTTTCGCGACCTTCCACGCCGCTGCCATGGTGGTGATCTTCCGCCATTTCGGCGACGGTCATCAGGGCCAGGGCCAGGCGGTCTACAGCATGCTCTGGGGCGTGGGCGTGGCGCTGGGCTCGTGGGTGGCCGGCGCGGTCTGGTCGGTGGCGACGGCGCCGTGGATCTTCAGTGTCGCTGCGCTGCTGTGTCTGCTGGCCTGGGTGTTGTTGCACCAGGCCGGCACGAAGGCGTCCGCGCCCGCATCGCGGGCTTGAACTCGCAGGCTTGAAGAGGCGGCCTGAGCACCGGTCCTGGTCCGGCTTCGCGCTATCAGCCGCCGCGCCGCGCACACACGATGCGCACCAGGCTGACCCCCGGGCGCCGGCAGTCCGGCAGGCTGTCGGCGAAGGCGCGCGGGTCGAGCAGCTCCGGCGCGTCGAAGCCGGCGGCGCGCAGGGCGGCCAGCGCCTCCTGCTGGCTGCGGAAATGCAGATGCACCTTGCCGCCCACAAAGGTCGACAGCATGCGCATGAACATGCGCGAGGCCAGCGTGGCGCCGCCGCTGTCGAGGTGCAGGTCGGACAGGTAGAGCCCGTTCGGGAAGCGCGCCAGCGCGCGGCCGAAACGGGCCCACATGGCGACCACGGTGTCGGTGTCGAAATAGTTGATCAGGCCTTCGGTGATCAGCGCCGTGCCCTGCGTGGGGTCGAGTCCGGCCACCAGCGCCTGCAGGCTGCCGGGACCGTCATCAAGCAGTGCGTTGAGGTCGACGACCGTGTGCTGCTCGCTGTCCAGTCCGGCATTGACCAGCAGATCGCGCTTGCGCTGCGCCATGCCCGGCAGGTCGGCCTCGATGTAGCGGATGCGCCGGCCATGGCGCTCCGCGAAGCGCCATCCGCGCGGTGACAGGCCGGCGGCGACCTCGATCACCTGGGTGATTTCTCCGCTGCTGATGGCGCGCTCCAGCTGCAGGTCGATGAGCCGGTGGCGGGCGAGCAGGATGTTGTCCATGCTCGGCCGGCCCAGCCGGTGCGCGACCAGGTGCGGCAGGCGCAGCCCG